>DASYRE010000017.1 GCA_036004685.1 Candidatus Polarisedimenticolia bacterium
GATCGGCTGGTCCAGGTGCCAGAGAATGCGGGGATAGTCGCGCTTGAAGTCCTCGGCCGTGGGCTGCACGACCACCTGTTTGGCCCCGACGTGTCGGGCCACGGTTTGCGCGTGCTCGAACTCGTCGTAGCGCGGGCCGTAGGGATAGCGGCAGGAGAAGACGACGTCCGGCTTCGCCAGACAGGCGATCAGCGAGGAGTCGAGGCCCCCGGAGAGGAACACTCCGACCGGGACGTCGCTGCGCAGCCGCAGCTTCACCGCGTCCTCGAGCAGCCACCTCAGCTTCTCGACGTAATAGGCTTCCTTGTCGTAGGGGCCGTCGAACGAGGGGATTTCCCAGTAGCGCCGCACGCGCGCCTTCTCCCCGTCGTAGCGCATGAAGCAGCCGGGGGGAAGGCTCAGAATACCCTTGAACAGCGTCTGCTCGGCGATCGAGGTCTCGAACGCGCCGTACTCCTCCGGCAGCGCCGGCTCGGCGTCGAGCAGCGTCAGGAGGCTCTTGATCTCCGAGGCGAAGGCGAAACGGAGCGGCCCCCGGGGGAGGGAGTAGTACAAGGGCTTTTCTCCCATCCGGTCGCGCGCCAGGAACAGCTCCTTGCCGTCCCAGATCGCGAAGGCGAACATCCCGATGAAGCGATCGAGACACCGTTCGCCCCACTCGGCATAGGCATGGAGAATGACCTCGGTGTCCGACTGGGTCCGGAACCGGTGGCGCTCTTCCAGCTCTTTGCGGATCTCGCGGTAGTTGAAGATCATGCCGTTGAAGACGAGGGTGAACCGGCCGTCCTCGGTCGACATGGGCTGCGCCCCGGTCTTGAGATCGATCACCTTGAGCCGCCGGCTGCCCAGGCTGACGTCCCCCGAGGTCACCGTGCCGGAAGCGTCCGGCCCCCGGTGGAACAGAATCTCGGTGGCGTCCGAGATATCGGCTTTCCCCCAGATTCCCGCGATGCCGCACATTTTCCGCTCCCCGCGTTGCGAATCGGCTCGCTGTGAAGAGGCGCAATGCGGCGCCGGGAACCCGGCGGCGACATGACGCTCGTCCTGCGCGAAAACGACGTTAACCCGATCCAGGGTGCCTGGGGGTCGAGATAGCTCGCAAACCCGTCGATGTGGGCTCGGGCGGTGAAGGCTTTTGGAGCGCGAGCCTGCGAAGTGTACGAAATGGCGCCCGCCTGCACCCTGCGCGTCGCGTGTGCTAGCCTAACATACTCGTGAAATCAGACAGACAGGCAGCGGAGGATTGCTTTGGTAATCGCTGCCGGGAGACCATCCATGCCCATTGACTCGGGGCCGATTTACTGGATTGCCGCGGTGGAGGGGACGTGACCCATAAAGCACTCGTGAACGGTTCCCGGGGAACTGAACGGAAGGTTCGAGCGATCCTGCTTGCCGGCTCGATTCTCTTTTCGTTGCTGGCTGGGGAGGCGGTCGCCCGTTTGTTCCTTCCGGCTCCGTTACCCTGGCGATATCCGCAACTGCGTTTCCGCAGTTTGCCGGTCCTCCGCTTCGGTCTCATCCCGGGAGAGATAGGTTACAGCGCCGACAAGAAAGTCCGGGTGAACGCTCGCGGACTGCGCGGCAGCCTCGTTCCGTACGAAAGGACGCCGGGCAGAATCAGATTCCTTCTGCTAGGAGACTCGATCGTGTTCGGGTATGGCGTCGGGCAGGACGAGACCCTCGGCGAGCGACTTGCCGATACCCTGCGGAAGGACGGGCTCCCTGCGGAAGTGATCAATTCGGGCGTGCCCGCGTACAGCATCGAAGAAGAGATCGCCTTCCTGGAGCTAGATGGGATCCGCTACCGGCCAGACTACGTGATCCTTGGCTTTTGCTGGAACGATCTCAACGACAATCATGGCATCCGCGTGAGCTCGGAGGGCTGGCTCGTATCCGCCGCTCAGGGGGATGGGCCCGCCTCACACCCACTTTGGGAGACGCCCGCCACGTACGAGCTCAGGAACCTGGTCAAGCGATCACGAATCGCCTATACGGCGATGACCGGACTGCGCAGCGTGCAGGAGAATCTCTGGCCCGATTCCCACTATCTTTTCCGCAAGAGCGTTCTCGAAGGCATGCAAACCCAGGCGATCGTGCAGGCTTGGGAGCGGGTGGCGAGAAACGTCCGGCGCCTGCAGGAGCTTTCCGTTCAACATGGGTTTCGTGTCCTGGTGGTCGCTCTTCCGCTCCCCCTGGCCCTGGAAGCCGACTTCCCGCGGAGCAGCTATCCCAAATCGCTGGCCGAAATCGCCGCGAGGGAAGGCGTGCCCTTCCTAGACCTGCAGGGCAGCTTTCGCGGGGCGTTCCGGGGGCACGACTCGCTGTTCATCCCGTACGATGCCGATCATCCGAACGGTGCCGGTCACGCTCTGGCCGCCGCTTCGATCCGGGACTATTTGGAAAAAAATGGAGGACTCGCGCTCCTGATCTCTTCCGTCCGGCATCGTCCCTCCTTCCCGGACACGCCCCGGTAGGCTCCTCAGCACCTCTGGAATCGGGGGATCGATTCCTTGACTCGCCCCGAGGCTCCGCTTATATTACGAATTCGTAATTATGCGACGTCGCCTTCCAGGGAGAGGGCCTGGATGAACCCTGGCTTTTTCAAAGATGTCTTCGAAAGCACTCGTTGCGGCATCCTGACCATCGACGAATCGGGTCGCGTGACCGCGGTCAATCACCTCGGCAGGTCCATCCTGTCGCTTGCGGAGGCCGATTCTGGCCCTATTCCTTGCGAGGAGCTCCTTCGTAATCACCCTCGGATGAGCCGCATGCTCCTGGACTCCCTCCACATGGAGAATCCGCCGGGCCGTTTCGAAATTGATATCGAGGCAGAGGGAAGGCCGAGAAGGGTGGTCGGCGGGACGATCTCCCACGTACGAGACGGAGAGGGGCGCCGAGAGGGGGCGGTCCTTGTCTTCAAGGATCTGACCCAGATCGAAGAGGGGGAGGAGCAAGAAAGCCTCAAAGAGCGCCTCGCGGCAATCGGCGAGATGGCGGCCGGGCTCGCCCATGAAATCCGCAATCCCCTGGGGAACATCGGCTCCACGGCAACGCTCCTGAAGCGCAAGCTCAGCGGGAACGACTCGGGGATCCTCGCCCTGAACAACATCGTCCAGGAAGTGCGGCGGCTCAACCACACCGTGACCCAGTGCCTCGAATATGCGAAGCCAGTGAACTTGACGTACCGTCCGCTGAATCTTGCGAGCCTGCTGCAGGAAGTCGTCGAGGACGTCCAGGCCAAATGGCCGCGTGGGGGCGTCCTGGTCACCGAAAGTCATACGGGAGGAGAGGCCGGCCCCCTGATGGCGGACGGGTTCCAGCTTCGTCAGGCCTTCCACAACCTGGTGGCGAACGCTTTCGACGCCATGGAGGGAAAGGGTGAGCTCGGCATCATCACCCTTCTGGAGCCGAGCGGGCACAAATTTGCCGCTTCCGACATTTCGGGAGAGGATAATCCGCCCTATTTCGCCGTGGTGCGCATCCGGGATTCCGGCCGGGGCATCACGCCCGAAGCCCGCGAGCGGATGTTCTTTCCCTTTTTCACCACCAAGGCGGGGGGGTCGGGAATCGGGCTGGCGGTGGCCAAGAAGATCATCGATTCCCATCGAGGTCTTATCGACGTGGAAAGCGAGCCGGGCAGGGGAGCCACTCTTACCGTGAGGCTACCCTATCCGGGAGGTCCAATCGATGCGTGAGCCGGGGGTGAGCCGATGAAGCGTCTTCTCATCGTCGAGGACGAGAGGATTTCGAGAGAAAACCTCCAGACGATGTTCAGCGAGCACGGTTACGACGTGGAAGCAGCGCCCAATGGCGGCCAGGCGATTCGCCGGCTGGACCAGGAGCACTTCGACCTGGTGATCACCGACATGCAGATGCCGGAGGCGGACGGGCTGCAGGTCCTCCGGAAAGCAAAACAGGCCGACGAAAACACCATCGTCATGGTCATGACTGCCTACGGATCGGTCGAATCGGCGGTCGAGGCGATGCGCTTCGGGGCCTATGACTACATCCAGAAGCCGTTCGAGCTCGACGAGCTCGAGATGAAAGTCATGCGGGCCTTCGATCACCAGCGGGAGACACGGCAACTGGAGGTCCTGAAGTCGGCGGAAAGCGAGGCAGGCGAGCTCGTCTCAGAAAGCGCGGAGATGAAGCAGGTCCTGGCGGTCGTTCAGAAAGTGGCCCGGAGCAAAGCGACCGTTTTGATCACCGGAGAGACCGGGACGGGAAAAGAGAAGGTCGCGGAAGCGTTGCATCAGGGCTCGTGGCGGGCGGAGCACAACTTGGTGAAGGTGAATTGCGCCGCGATTCCGGAGGACCTGATTGAAAGCGAGCTTTTCGGCCATGAGCGCGGCGCCTTCACGGGGGCGCTCCGAAGAAAAATGGGGCGCTTCGAGCTGGCGGATGAAGGGACACTGTTCCTCGATGAAGTCGGGAGCATGTCCCCCCGGACTCAGGCGAAGCTCCTGCGGGCTCTCCAGGACCAGGAATTCGAGCGGGTCGGCGGCGAGCGTAGCATCCGCGTCGACGTCCGCGTCGTGGCGGCCACCAACCGGGACCTGCTGGAGGCGATCGACCGGGGAGAATTCCGCAGCGATCTCTTTCATCGCCTGTCGGTCGTGAACATCCGAATTCCGCCCCTGCGGGAGAGGAAGGCGGACATCCAGCCGCTCGCGACCATCTTTCTGGAGAAATACAGCCGGGAGCTCCACCGGAGCATCAAAGGCTTCACCGAGGAGGCGAAAGCGCTGCTGCTGGAGCACCCTTGGTCGGGGAACGTGCGCGAGCTCAAGAACGCTATGGAGCGGACGGTGCTGATGAGCGAAAGCGATTGGATCTCCCCGGAAGACATTTCGCTCTTCGAGATCAGGCTGGCACCAAGGGATGCGGCCGGGGGATCCCAGAAGGTCTCGGCTTCGATGGATTTGGAGGAGATGGAAAAGGAAGCCGTGCTTCAAGCCCTGGAGCGCGCCAACTGGGTCCAGAAGGATGCCGCGGCGGCCTTGGGGATCAGCAGCCGGGTCATGAACTACAAGGTCAAGAAGTACAGCTTCAAGAACCCCCGCTGGAACCGCAACAAGCCCACCGCCGGCGAAATGTAGAGAATCCTTCATTCCACTTTGGATGAACCCGAGTCAAGGAACGTCCACTTCTGTCCTCGCGCGCTCCGACATAATCCGAGAGTTCTTCCGAATGCCTCTCGCACACCTGCGTAACCGTAACCGACTTACTAGGGTGTAAGACGTTTGAGGATATGTGCGAGCGCCAAAATACCGACGCTTCCTCCGAGTTCTATCTCGCTGCAATCCTGCAACTTATAGAGTGTCTTTGAGAGCGTGAGAAGGTCTTTCGTGGCACCGATGCTGCTATCGCTCCCTGAGAGGATCCACGAGCGGATCCTGCGAGGGGGGAGCGATGCAATCCATCCAGCGCCAAGCGGTTCGAACGGCCGGCGCCCGGCTCCTGAAGTGGATTTTCTGGATCGCCTTCACGGTGCTGCTCGTGCTCTTTCCGCGTGCGGCATCCGCCGGCACGATCAAGCTGGCTTGGGACCCCGTCGGCGACACCGACCTTTCAGGGTATCGCGTCTACTACGGGACGACCTCGAGGGTCTACACCAACATGCTGGACGTCGGCATGCAAACGGCGGCGACCCTCAATAATCTGCAGGATTGCACGGTCTATTACCTGGCGTTGAAGGCAAGGGACGCCAACGGAAACGAGAGCGTCGCCTTCTCCAACGAGGTGTCGGGAATGTCGGCGCCGGAGCCTGCGTCGATCAGCCCCAACTCGGCCGTCCAGGGCGCGGGCAACGTGACCGTCACCATCACCGGCAACAATTTCGATACCCAGGCGAGGCCGGATTTCGGCCCCGGCATCACGGTGAACAGCTACGGGACCACCTCCTGCAACAGGCTTCAGGCCACCATCAGCATCGACGCGGCCGCCTGGGTCAACGCGCCGCCGGCGCAGCCTCGTGCGGTCGGGGTCCTGAATCAAGGCGGGCCCCGTGGCCAGAGGAGCGGAGCGTTTACCGTGCTTTTCGACAACAAGCGCTCCGACATCGACCACTCGGGGAAGGTGGCGGCTCGAGACGTCCTTTACTGGCGCAATGCTTTCGGCAGCATTCTGGGCGATTCGAGCTACAATACCGCCGCCGATCTGAACGGGGACGGCGTGGTGGACGGCGCCGACCTCGCGCTTCTCGCCGTCTGGCACGGCACGATCTTCAACTAGCCTCGGGGGACCACCCTGATAGCTCAAGCCAAAAGGCGGGCGGCGATTCTGGCCTGCTTCTTCCTGTTCGTCCTGATCAATTGCGGCGGCGGGGGAGGCGGCGGCGGAGGGGACGACGACAACGGGGGCCTGGTGGCCACGTTCGAGGGCGCTTGCGTCCCCGGCAATCCCTGCTACGCGGGGACGGTCACGATGCAGGCGGGGTCGGCCTCCGGGAACGTCTTCGAAGTGAACATGGTCCTGAACAAGCTGAACACCGTTATCGGAGCGGTCTCGATGCTGGTCGATTTCGATCCGACCTTCCTGAGCTATCAGGGCTTCACGAAGGGGACTGCTTTGGGCAACGGCGTCCAAACAATTTACATCGTCACGCCCACTTCCGGTGAAGTCCAGATCAGCATCACGCCGGGTGGTGGGAAGAGCATTTCAAGCGCCGATACGATGATTACCCTGGCTTTCAAGGCCCTGAAGGCGGGGCAGTCGAACCTGTCTTTCAGAAACAAGGACGTCAATGACGGCTCGGTCCTCTACACGACGGGGGGAGTCGTCATTCCCGCGGGCGGCTCGTCCGGCTGGTCCGGAGGGCTGGTAACGGCCAATTGACCGGCGCCTCCAACAGGCTCCGCAGCAAGATGCCCCTCACCATCTGACGAAGTCCTGAGAGGAAGCCGCACCGGTCCCCGGGCGCGTTTTAACCCGCTACCCGCCACCACGCCGGCCGCAGAGCCGGCACCAAGCCTGAACGTTCCGTTGGCGAACGCCTCCGAAATGGCGCTCAGAGCGCTTTCCCTGCCTCCGTCCAGCGCCGCAAAAGGGCTTGGGTGGCGCGCGGAATCGACACGTCCTCCCGCTCCTGCCGGTTGCGGATTTCCTTCCAAAGCGCGCCGAGCGCTTCAGGGGTGTCGACGTCGTCCCAGGCGGGGAGCGAAGCGAGAGTGATCCCTTCCTGGCGGGCCCGGCGGACGGTCTCGCGATAGACCTGCGCCGTCCCCCACGGGATTGCGCGGAACAGCTCGGGGTGAAGGCGCGTGGCCCCCATCAAATAGTAGCCGCCGTCACGGGCCGGCCCCACGACGACTTGGTGGGTTTCCAACTGGTCGAAAGCGCGAACGATTCTCTCGGGCGGAAGATGTGGGCTGTCGGAGCCCAGAACGACCACTTGCCGTGAGCCCGCGCTGAAGCGCTCCTCGAAGGCCTTGGCCAGCCTCTCGCCGAGATCCAACCCCTGCTGCGCCGCGAGCAAAGCGGCTCCCTGCCGGGCGGAGAGCTCCGCGTCCAGATTTCCCGGCTCGCTCAAGTAGAGCGCGGCGGCGGCCGAAGTCCGGGCGGCGACGTCATTGAGCAGGTCGAGGCTGTCGGCGAGAAGGGCGCGGTGCAGCTCCAGTGCCTCTTCGGGAGTGTAGCGTGGAACGAGACGGGTCTTGACCTTTCCGGCGACCGGATACCGGGCGAACAGCAGAAGGGAGCGGGACGGAATCATCGGTCGGAAGGCCGTTCTCCATTGAAGCAAACCCACGTCGGCGGAGCTCTTGCCTGCCGCCGCGCACGGGCCGAATACCGTGAATTGCGCGGCTCTCGTGGCGGCCGGATGGTAACACAATGCCGGAATGGTAAGATGCGCACCGTCCGGCGCCCCGGCCGGGGCGGCGATTGAACATACGGAGAAGCTCCGAATGACGACTCGGCGGAGAACCCTCTCCTCAGTTTGCCTGGCGCTCGTGATCCTGGGGGGAAGCCGGGCTTCGGCCGCCGAAGAGACGGAGACCGGTGCGAACAAACCTCATAAGACCCGCGGCGCCGGCGGGGTTCCCGTCGTCGGCCTGGCGCTTTCGGGCGGTGGGGCGCGGGGATTCGCCCACATCGGGGTCTTGAAGGCGCTCGAAGAGATGCGAATTCCGGTGGACCGCATCGCCGGCACGTCGATGGGCGCGGTCATCGGAGGCCTGTATGCGTGCGGCTACAAGCCGGCGCAGATCGAGGAAATCATCCTCCGGCTCGATTGGAGCGAGCTGTTCCGGATTACCGGTCCGCGGTCGCGCATGGCGCTCTTCGAAAGGGAGGAGTCGGGAAGATACCTCATCTCCTTGCCGATGGACCGGCTGAAGATAAAGCTTCCGGCGGGCTTCTCGGAGGGCGACCGGATCACCAGCATCCTGGCGCTGCTGACCGTCAATTCCGTCGCCGTCGATTCGTTCGACGAGCTTCCGATTCCTTTCCGCGCGGTGGGCACCGACCTCGTCACCGGGGAGCGGGTGGCGCTCGGCGCCGGCTCCCTACCGGAAGCGATCCGCGCCAGCCTGGCTTTTCCGTTCTTCTTCACGCCGGTCGAGATCGAGGGGCGGCTGCTCACCGACGGCGGCCTTTCGGACAATCTTCCCGTCGACGTCGCCGAGGAGATGGGGGCGGACATCGTCATCGCCTCCGACACGACGTCGCCCCTGCGCGACAAGGAGGAGCTGAATTCTCCCCTGGGCATCGCCGACCAGGCTCTCTCTCTCGAAATGGTCGCTTCGGCCCAGAGGATGAGGGGTCGGGCGGACGCCGTGATCGCGCCGGAGATCGGCAAACGGCAGCCGAATGACTTCAAGGACATACCCGTGATCATCGCCGAAGGCTATCGAGCCGCCCGCGAAAACCCCGATCTGCAACGGATCGCCCGCTCCGTGGCCCCGGCCCCCCCGAGGCTGTCTCCGAAGCCACCGCCGATCCTGGGCGGGTTCCGCGCCGACGGCGAGAGACGGCTGACACGCCGGCAGCTGGCTTCGCTGACCCAGGCCGTCACGGGGAAGCCCTTGTCGGTGCCGGACCTTCCCCAGGCAATCCAGGAATCGGTCGGGGAGGAGTTCTTCCGGACCGTCCGCTTCCAGCTGGAGCATGGGCAGGATGGTAAGAGCTTGCTCGTCATGAAGGTCAGCGAAAAGCAGACCGATCGCTTCAACCTCTCAGCCCGGGCCGACGACAAATACGGCGCCCTCGGCCTGGTCAACCTGAGCTTCCGAAATCTTTGGAGGGGCGACAATGCCGCCGCCCTGGATCTTCAGGTCGGCTCCTTCTCCCGGGCCTCGGCCCAGTTCCTCACTCCGTCAGTCCCGGGAACCTCGTTCTTCTTCCGGCCGCAGGCATTCTGGTCGAACGATTTTCAGCTGGCCTACTCGGACCGTCTCAACACCAGCCGCTTCGTCGATCGCCGCTGGGGCTTCGAGCTGCAGGGAGGGAATACCTTCCGGAACCTCGGGGCCGTGACGCTCGGATATCGATTCGTCTCCCACGAGTTCCATCTCGACACCGGCATGCCGCTGCTCGCCCCTTTCCACGGCAAGGTCACTTCGCTCGCGCTGAGAAGCCACGTCGACACCCTGGACCGTTCCGAGGTACCGGAGAAGGGGCGGATCATCGACCTTTCGCTGGAGTCGGCCCGCCAGGGGCTGGGAGGCGATCTGAGCTTCGAGCGGGCGAGCCTCGATTACGCCGGCTATCACACCTGGGCGAAGCGCCATACGCTGGTGACCGGCTTGATCGTGGGAGCGGCGCTCGACCCGTTGCCCGATTTCGAGAAGTATCGCGTCGGGGGGGTCGGCTACCTCACCGGACTCAAGCGCGAAGAGCTGCGGGGCGATTACGCGGCCGGAGTCCGCGTGGGGTATCGTCTCCGGATGGCCGATCCGGAAAAGAGTTTCCTCTCCCGCTTCTATCTGGAGATGGGAGTCGATGGAGCGAACGTCTGGCAGAAGGGGAATCACCCGTGGGACGGTGGGCTGATTCCGGACGCGTATCTGTCGCTGCTGGTCCGGACCTGGGTGGGACCCTTCCGCCTCACGACCGGCTTCACCGAAGGAGGGAGAAGGAACGCGACCTTCTTCTTCGGCCACTCGTTCTGAAGGGGAGTGGCCGAATCGCGGCTCATGAAGCCCGGCGGGCGTTTCGGGCGATGTCGGCGAGCCTGGAATCCTTGGAATGCGGATGGAATGCGGATTGATCCCCCGGCTCGGGATGTGCTAGCCTCCGGCGGCCTTCAGAAAGATCCAATCTCATCACGGCGGCCATGACCAAGAGCGTCTTTCTCTACCTTTCCAGGAGCCCGGCGGCGCGCCGTTTCACGATGGGCCTGCCCCTGGCAAAGCGGGCGGCGCGCCGCTTCGTCGTGGGCGAGACCCTCCAGGAGGCTTTAAATGCTGTGAGGGTACTGAACCGCGAGGGCTTGATCGCCACGCTGGATCAGCTGGGTGAGGACGTGATGAACGCCGAGGAGGCGAAGACTTCCACCCGCGGAGTGGTCAGTATCCTCGAAGGGATCCAAAGGATGGAAGTCGATTCCAACCTGTCGCTGAAGTTGACACAGCTGGGGCTGCGCGTCGACCCGGATCTCTGCCTGGAGAACCTCGATGCGGTCGTCGAGCGTGCCAAGACGCTCGGGAATTTCGTGCGGATCGACATGGAAGGATCCGACGTCACCGACGTCACCTTTCGGCTCTACGAGAAGGTGAAGGAGCGGCACGGGAACGTCGGGATCGTCGTGCAAGCCTACCTGCGCCGGACGGAGGACGACCTCCGCCGGCGGCTGATTCCGGCCGGTGCGTCGGTGCGCCTTTGCAAGGGAGCCTACAAGGAGCCCCCGGACCGGGCGTTTCCGGCGAAGCGCGATGTCGACGCGAATTACATCCGGCTCGCCGATCTGCTCCTGGCTCCGGAGTCTCGTGCCCGGGGAGCGAGGGCCGCCATCGCGACCCACGACGAGGCGATGATCCGCCACGTCCAGACGAAAGTCGCCCGGGGGGAAATCGGCAAAAGGGATTTCGAGTTCCAGATGCTGTACGGAATCCGCCGCGACCTACAGAATGCGCTCGCGAAGGAGGGGTACATCGTGAGGATCTACGTCTCCTTCGGAACCCAATGGTATCCCTACTTCATGCGGCGCCTGGCGGAGCGCCCGGCGAACCTGTTTTTCCTTGTCCGGAACATCCTGCGAGGGTAGTACCCGGAGAAGGACGATGGATCTCCGGAAAACGGCGGCGGCCTTCCTGGCATCCATGACCCTGACGGCGAGTTTCGACCGAACGGGCTTGGCCGACGCGCCGGTTCCGCACTCCCACCAACACGAAGGGGTCGCCGAAAAATTCCCGGAGCATCCCGCCGCCGGAGAGGACGCTCCCGATTTCAGGCTTCGGGATCTGAGCGGGCGGTGGATCGGCCTGGGGGAATACCTGGGCCGCGGTTATCTGGTCCTGCTCTTCTGCTCCGTCTCCTCCCCCAGCTTCCGCAAGACCGCCCTCCAGATGGATCGCCTGGCGAAGAACTGGGAGAGGCTGGAAGTGAAGGTGGTCGCAGTCTACACGCGCGAAGCGCACCCCGCGGCGCTGCGGAAGAGGGCGCCCCGGAGCTATCGCGAGCGCGCCGCCCTGGCGCGACAAGCCTGGGCCGATCTGAAGCTGAAGATCCCAGTCTTGATCGACGAATGGGAAGATCCCGTTCACCGGACCTACGGCGCCATGCCGGGATCCGCTTTTCTCCTCGATGCCCACGGAAAGATCGTCGCCCGCCACATCCAGGCCAGCGCCGATTCCATGGAAAAGGAGCTCCAGCGGGAGCTGCGTGTCACCGTCCCTCCGGAGTGAGACGGCTCAAGCGCCCGCGGGCCGGCCGGCTTCGCGCTTGAGGCGCTCCATCAGCTCGTGCAGGGCGTGCTTGAAGCGGCTCCGGAAGTCCGATCCGAAGGGTTGCGGCCCGCCGCTCGTCTCGCCGATCTCCCTGAGGAACTTGCCGATCTCGCGGCGCGCCAGGAGCGCTCCGATGCTGTCGGGCGTGAAGATCACGCCCCGCGAGGAGAGCGCCGCGGCGCCGGCTTTCAGACTTCGATCGGCGAGGAGGAGGTCGTCGGTGAGGACGATCTCGCCGGGAGCGGCGCGGGCGGCGATGTAGTCGTCGGCGGCCTCGGAGGCGGTGCCCACTACGACCACCTCATAGCCTTCGGAAGACTCCTGCCCGTGGCGGGCCGAGGGGCCTCCGACGACGGTGACCGGCGCGCCGTGCCGGGCGGCGATTCGCCGGGCCTCCGGCAGGACGGGGCAGCCGTCGGCGTCGATCCACAGGCGGAGGCTCGAGCGCGGCCCGGAAGTCATCGCGAGGCGGGGGGATCGTAGGGCTCGTCGGTGCCGGAAAGGTCGATGCGCAGCGCCGTCGTGAAGCGGTTCCAGTAATTCGTCAGCCCGACCACGCAGCTGATCTCCAGAATCTCCGAATCGTCATAATGCCTGCGCATCTCGGCGAAGACCTCCTCCGTGACCCGATGGGCGTCCTTCGTCATCAGCTCGGCGAAGCGCAGCGCCGCCTTCAGCGCCGGATCGTAGGCTGCCGATTGCGCGTGCCGCTCCAAATCGGCCAGCTCCAGCTCGGTATATCCCAGCTGCCTTGCCAAGGCAGTGTGCCCGGCCACTCAATAGCGGCAGGCGTTGAGCGTCGAGACGTAAAGGAAGAGCAGCTCCTTGCGCTTGAAGGGGACCCCCCCGGTGAACATGACGGCCCGGTAGTGGGCGATCATGGTCGTCAGGTAGGACGGGAGGTGGGCGAACGTCTTGAACGCGTTCGGAACGTTGCCGCGCTCCTTGATGTAGGTGTCGTAGATTGCCTGAATCTCAGGACCGACCTGATCTCTCTCCAGCTTCGGGAGCCGTCCCATCGCTTTCCCTCCTCCGCAACCGTGCCTTCAAATCCTCGCCCTGAACCGACGTCGAACCTCCCCTCATTGCCCTTTCAAGCTGCGGAAATAGATCCCCAGCCCCGCCGCCCCCAGGCCCGAGACGATCGCCCGGCCCCGGCTTCCCCGTCCCTGGGAGATGCCCGCGGCTTCCCAGCCGGCGTAGGCGAGGAAGAAGACGACCGCGGTGGCGATCAGGATTCGGTGGGCGGTCATCAGTCGCATCGACACCTCACCGGCGCATCGAAAGAGGAATCAATATAACCCGAAAGGGGGGAAAGGCGGCGGACAGCGGGCGGGGGCCGGTCGGCCGGCCCCCGCGGCGGCAGGGTTATTTCTTGGCGGGAAACGTGATGTCGGCCTTGACGTCGCCGGTCGCCGGCACGGTGACCTGGGCTGTCTGGACTCCGAGCGTCTCCTGCCAGTAGCTCAGGGTGTAGGTCCCCGGAGCGACGTTCGGCATCTTGAAGGTGCCGTCGGGGCCGGACAGCGTGTACCAGGCGTGCGGCGCCACAACCAGCCAGCCGTTCATCCAGGTGTGGACGTCGCACGACAGCCGCACCGTGTCGGGCTTCTCGAACTTGATCGGCATGACCTTCTTGAACTTGGGCTGAGCCTGGTTCACGGGCGGATTGTTCTTCGGATAGGTGTGGATGTTGTGGAGGATCCCGTCGTTGTTGAGGACCTCCAGCGTCCCGCCGGCCGGGATGATCTGCACGTGCGGATGGAACTTGCAGGATCGCTGATCCAGCTGGGGGTTGGGGGTCGGGGCGGCCATCTTGGGGGCGCCGGGGGCGTCTTTGATGTAGACGACGACATTGGCGATGGCCTTGTCGGGCGCCACCACGAGCGCTTCCTCCATGTGGGATTCCTTGGAGCAGACTTCCTTGTCCTTCGTGACCGTGATCGCTTTCTGGGGAGGAGGCGCTCCTCCGTAGGTCACCTTGCCGACGATGTTGCCCGCGAGGCCGGGAAAGGTGGCTAAGGCGAGGCAGGCGACACCGACAGCGACGGTGTTGCGGATGCGCTTCATCGTGCTCTTGCTCCTTTTGTCATAGGAAGGATCCTGGCCGGCTCCGCATCGGCTCCGGCCCCCCTCCAAAATGTGGGGACATTATAACTGACGAGAATCGGGGGGGCCACCGGCCGGAAGGGCCGGTCAGGAGCCGCTCCGGGAGGGACCGCCCAGGGTCAGGAGATAGTCGCGCAGGGCGCGAATCTGCCGTTCCTCGTCGCCGCCGAGGACGTCGTCGGGACCGGCCGTCGCGAAGTTGTCGGGATCGTAGAAGTTGGGCATCTTCGTCCCCGGATAGAGCTTCTGGGGGTTCTTGATCCAGTCGACGATCCACTCGGGGCGCAGGCGCTGGTGGGCGAGCGCGAAGTCGGGCGCCCAGCCGGACGGGTCTCCCTCCGGCTTCTTCGCCCCCTGCTGGTGGCAGCTGGTGCAATTGAAATAATCGGGGGAGGCGAGGGTGCGGGCGGCCGCCAGGTCCTGCGGCGTCGGCGGCGGGCCGTGGGGCGTCTCGAACGGAAAAGGGGACTCCGAGAGGGTGGAGAAATACTGGAGCAGGGCGTTGGTCTCGGCGTCGTTGAAGCCGAAGGTGGGCATGCGCACCTGGAGCCAGGGCCGGATCGGAGTCGGGCCCTGCAGGAAGCGGAACAGCCAGTCGGGCCGGACGCGCGCCCCCTCGCCGCTGATGAGCGGAGGGGAGAAGGCGACGGCCTGGCTGTCGGCCTCGTCGGCGCCCATCCCCTGCGCCACGAGCCTGGCCGCGATCGTCGCGCGGATTTCCTGACCCTCCCCCTCGAGGAGGTGGCAGCCCTGGCAGTTGTGCTCCAGGACCAGCCGCCGTCCCGCCTCGAGAGTCCGCTGCCGGGCGTCGAGGATCCGGGTGCTCGCCAGGGGCGGCTTGTCCTTCACCATCGACAGGACGAGGGTGACGACCGCGCGCCGCTCGTCGGGAGTGAAGTTGAACAGCGGCATCTTGAGCTTCTCCTCGGCCGTCTTCACCTTCCCCTGGTCGAAGATGCGCGGGTTTTCGAGCTTCTGATGGATCCAGTCGTGGCGGGTCTCGGGGATCTCGCTGAAGCCGAAATCGAACCGATCGACCTCCTTGCTCCCTTCTTCGCTGAGCTCCGTCCCGATCGGGGGCGTGGTCTCGAACCCCTGGATCAGGTGGCATCCGAAGCAGCCGTACCGCGTGATCATCCGCTGGCCCAGGTAGGCTTCCTTTTCGTGCGGCGACATCGAGGCGATCTTGGTCTTCACCTCAGCGGCCGTCATGCGGGCCCGGAGCTGGTCGGTGACGAGATCGTCGAGGAGCTTGGGGTCGCCCGGAGTGAGCTCCGCCTTCCACTCCTCCGCCGTCAGGGTCGTCAGATAGGCGGTGATGTCGAGCGCCTCGCGATCGGTCAGGCGCAGGTTGGGCATCCGGGTCTCGGGGAAATACTTTTTCGGGTCCTTCACCCAGGCGTAGATCCATTCCGGACGCGCCTTCGTGCCGATCCCGTCGAGATTCGGGCCGAAACGCCGCCGGAAGGTGGGCGGCGCCTTTTCGAGGCGGGCGATGGAGTGACAGCCGGTGCAGCCGATCGTGGTGACGAGCTGCTCCCCGCGGGCGGGGTCGCCGCTTCCGGGAAGCCTGGGGAAACCGCCCGGCTCGGTCTTGTCGAAGAGATAGGCGACGATGCCGCGAATCTCCTGCCGGGTCCTGGCGAGGTCCTCCGGGGAGGAGTTGTTCGAGAGGCCGAAGAAGCGCGGCATCAGCGTGGCCGGCCTGAACGCGGCCGGATTCTCGATCCACTTGCTGACCCACTCCGGGTTGGTCTTCCAGGTCAGCCGCGTCAAGAGGGGCCCCGGCTTGCGCAGGCCCTCGAACCCCTTGATCTTGTGGCAGCCGAAGCAGCCGAACCGCTCCACCAGGTCGCGCCCCTGATTCCAGCGGGCGGCCTGCGGAATGTGCACGACGCCCTGATGGCATGGCAGGCAGGAGGCCTCGATATATTTCGCCGGCAGCATCGGGTGCATCTCGTGCTCCTTAGGACGCCAGGAATGTTTCTTCTTCCAGGCGTCGCGCTGCGCGTCGCTGTCGGGCCAATGGGCCGCGTCCAGGAAGTCGGTGGCCCGGTCGAGTCCGCGATGGCAGACGGTGCAACCGACCTTGTCGACGGGGTGCGGGGACCTCGCGGTGAGGAAGAGCTCCGGCCGGGAGTGCGACGTGAAGGGCTGGGCGACGTCCTCGTACCCCGCCTGATCGGAACCTTGATGGCAGGTCTGGCAGCGATCGACGCGCGGGATCGAGACGAAGTTGATGTCTTTGCTCTGGGAATCGAGGACGACCTGCTGGATCTTGAGGTCCGGCGCCATGAAATCGAGCAAGGGGGCGTTGCGGAACCCCTCGAAAGCGCGCATGACCAGGCCCCGGGGCTGCACCAAGGAAAGCTTCTTCTGGAGCCGCTCCACGGCCACGAGCTTGTCGGCGCGCTCCTTCTCCAGCTCGGCCGTCCGGCCGATGAACTCGGCTTCCCGTTTCTTGAGAGCGGCGAGCGCCGCGACCGCGATTTCGTTGGCGAGCCGGGCCTTCTCCAGCTTCGCCTCCACTTCCCGCAGGCGCTGGCCAGCCCGCTCGGCGCGGCCCGATTTCTCGTGAGCTTTTTCCTCGTATTCGAAGCGCAGCGCATCGTAGATGGACTTGGTGTTCTTGGAGTCCCGGTCCTTGACGAACACTTCCTTCGAGGCGGCGGCGATCTCCCGCTGCAGCGCCTCGAGATCTTTCTGGCGCTGCTCCGTCTGGGCCTCCTGCGCGCGCAGCTCCGCCTTGATCTTCTCGAGCGCTACTTTGTCGAGGCCTTGCTCCGCCTGCTGGATCGCCTCTTCCGTCTTGCGGGCCGTGATCGAGCGGAACTCGCGCTGCAGGCGCTTCCAAGGCCGGGAGTAGTCGTCCCAGACCATCCACAGCGTCCCGAGGAGGAGCCCGAGGCTGGACAAGGCGAAGACCTTGTTCAGGAGCGGGACGCTGCGGGCGTATTCCTCGTTCTTGGCGGGCACCGATCGGCTCCGGCTCAGTCAGATGTTGAAGAAGTACTCCGGGATCGCGACGACGTAATGCATGTTGAACAGCCAGCGGAGGTACATCTTGATCGGCAGGCTGACCATGCACAGCAGCAGGAAGACGAGGATTTGATACCTCGCCATGCCCATCTTCTCGAAGAAGGGCTTGAACCAGGTCTTCGCCAGGAGCAGCGGAGTCAGGACGAAGTAGGCGAGCACGAGCAGGATGCCGAAGATCTCACGGAGGAACCAGTTCTGGGGAAGCCCCGTGTTGAAGACCTGCACCCAGATCACCTCCGAGAGGTTGATGTTGCTCAAGGGGACGAGCTTGTGGACGTCCCATTTCTCGAACGGGCCGAAGAAGTTCTGGTTCGGGCCGCGGAAGAAGGTGCCGGTGATGATCATCATGACCCAGAGGACCAGGAAGCCGAATTGGAAGGTCAGGATCTCCCACTTCCGCTCGGCGAAGGTGTAGTAGCCGTTCCCCTTCTTGTTCGGGTCGATGTAGGGCAGCGCCATCAGGCCGATGATGATCAAGCCCGGCAGGAGCACGCCGGCAATCCAGGGGTCGTAGTAGACCAGCATCTCCTGCAGCCCGAGGAAGTACCAGGGCGCCTTGGAGGGGTTCGGGGTCTTGGCGGGGTTCGCCGGCTCCTCGATCGGCGCCTTGAGGTAGATCGACCAGACGATCAGGAGCACGCCCCAGAGGATCATGCAGAGGAACTCGGTGTAGACCAGATCCGGCCAGACCAGGATCTTGATCTCCGACTCCAGCTTTTCCTCGGGGGGAAGGCTTTTCCCCATCCTCTCGTCGTTCTTCAGCGCCAGGTACATCGAGAGCCAGGAGAAGAAGCCCACCAGGAAGAGCATGGCGACGATCGGCACGTTGTCGGGCTTGGTGACGATCAGGCGGAAGTTGGGATCGGTCAGGCCGTAGGCCACGAACGCCGCCCCGAGCGCGAAGGCGATAAGCGCGGCGCGCGGGGACCAGAGCCATCGCAGCTTCCGGAGCAGGAAGGCGGCGAAAAACAGGATGAAGATCAGAGTGAAGAGGATGGGCGGGTTACAGAGCCAGTCCACCACCGATTTGAAGAGCATCGCCTGATCTCCCGGCCGCCCGGTTCCGCTTCAGAGGGGCCCTGAAATCCCGCCGTCCTTGCGGACTCTCCAGAAATGAACGGCCATCAGGACGGCCGCCACGAGGGGAATGCCCACGCAGTGGAGGACGTAGAAGCGCAACAACGCCGCGGAGCCGACGAAGCGCCCCGCGAGCAGGGCGAACCGGGCATCGTCGCCGGCGTGGACCAGCCCGATGTCCCCGACTTTGAGGAGCGCGGCCCCCGGGCCCTCGTTGCCCAGAAAGGGGGTAGCTCTCGCCATGTTCGAGCCCACCGTCACGGCCCACATCGCCAGCTGGTCCCAGGGGAGAAGGTAGCCGGTGAAGCTGAGAAGAAGCGTGAGCACGAGCAGCAGGACACCCACGTTCCAGTTGAACTCCCGTGGCGGCTTGTAGGAGCCGGTCATGAACACCCGAAGCATGTGGAGCCAGACGGCGATGACCATGGCGTGGGCGCCCCAGCGATGGATCTCGCGCATCACGCCGAGCGGCACCTGCGACCGCAGGTCGAGGATGTCGACGAAGGCGTACTCCGCCGTCGGCCGGTAATAGAACATCAACAGGAGACCGGTGATCGTCTCGACCAGGAACAGGAAGAAGGTCGTCCCGCCGGCGCACCAGGTGTATTTCAGCCGGAGCCCCGATTTGCGGACCTTGACCGGATGGAGGTGAAGGAAGACGTTGGTGAGCACGGCCAGCGAGCGGTTTCGCGTGTTATCCGGGGGGCCGTGACGGAAAATGGAGTTCCAGACCTGCGATTCCCGTAAGTTGTCGAACCACGATTTCTTCGGCGGCGTGGCCATGGTCACCCTCGATCCATCGCGTCAGTAGGTCCTCGAGCCGATCTCAGACGGGGATGAATGCCTCGGGGTCCTGCCATTGTCCCTTTTCCTGCCGGTAGACCTTGGTCTTGTCCACGAGAATCTGCCCGTCCTCCGCCAGGACGATCCGAAACCGCTCCAGCGGGCGCGGCGCCGGCCCTTCGAAGTTGATCCCGGTGATGTAGAAGCCGCTTCCGTGGCAGGGGCACTTGAACTTGCCTTCGGCGTCGAGCCAGTTCGGCGTGCACCCGAGATGCGTGCACACCGTGCTGAGCGCGTAGATTTCCTTGTCGTCCCGCACCATGAAGACTCCCCGCGATTCCTTGAAGCGGTTGTCGACGCCCGGCGCGTACTCGCTCGGGAAGCCGGCCTTGAAGGTCTGGGGAGGCTCGAAAAGGACGTTCGGGAAGAAGAAGCGCAGGGTGGAGACGGAAATCAGGGTCATCGCTCCGGTGAAGGAGACCCAGGCGATGGCGATCCAGGAGAGGAAGCCGCGGCGACTTACCTCACCGCCGGCGGCCGCGCCCGGGGAAGCCGGCAGGACAACCGGCTCCGTCTTGGGAGCATCGGGCATGAGAGGAAACTCCGCGAGCCCGTCTGAGAACTCGTGAAAAAGTTCACGCGCCCCCGCCCAACCGGCCGATGGACGAGCTGCGCGCGTCGAAGGGCAGCTATTCTAGCCAAATGGGGTGGAGTGTCAAGCATCTCGAGGGCCTTCTCAGGGAGACCGCGCTTCGAGAATTTGCCGCGCCTCCCCCCGCACGCGCGCCGAAGGATCCTTGCCGGCGGCGCGGCGGATCGCGCTCGCCGCCGCCTCTCCGGGAAGGCCGCGCAGGGAGCGCAGGACGTTGATCTTGAGCTCTTCCTGCCGGCGCGCCGGCATCCCCGGCGCGCGCCAGGAGGGATCGAGCAGAGGAAGGAGCACCGGCAGCGCCGCGGGATCTCCCAGGCGGGCCAGCGAGATCGCCGCGTTCCAGGAGACGTCGGAGGCGGGATCCGAAAGCGCGATCCGCAGCGCCGGGACGGCCGCGCGATCCTCGATCAGCCCCAAGGAGAAAGCCGCCATCTTGCGGACGGCGGGATCCTCCTGGTGGAGCTTCTCCATCAGCGGAGCCGAGCCGCGAGAGTCGCGGAGGGCGCCGAGAGCCCAGACGCTGTAGAGCTGAGTTTCCGGATCGGGATCCTCCAAGGCGCGGATCAGGCTGTCCACGGCGTGGCGATCTCCCAGCCGGCCCAGGGTCAGGGCCAGGGATCGGCGGATGCGTGAATCTCCCCCCGCCTCGCCGTCGAAAGTCTGCACGGCGCGGGAGACGAACGCGGCGCGCGCCGTCCTTGGGATGTCGTAACGCTCGAGGCGGGAAAGCTCGAAGGCGGCCATCGCCCGCCGCTCTCCGGGCGCGTTCCGAACCTCCTCGAGGAGATCGTGCGGGCTCCGGGAGTCGAGGGAGAGGAGCCCGAAAAAGAGCACGATTCCCGCCGCGAGCAGGACGAAAAGCAACGGGACGAGCACGGCGGGACCGAGACGCCGGGAGCGTTCGCGCGGGGGAGGCGGGGGCGGCGCGGATCCCTCCTGAGGCCGCTCTTCCAGGACATCTTTGAGCATCGTCGCCGTCCTCCGACCGGAAATTCGCCGCGACTCGCGGGAGCCCGCGCTCCGATCGCATCTTGCGGCAGCCCACCGCGCGGGTCAAGCTGCGCTCCGGCGGCTTGTGCTATCATAATCACAACATGAGATCGTCGATGAAGCGGAGGTATGGGCGGTGGAAACCGGCAAGGGGTTCAGCGGTTTCATCCTCGCCGGCGGGCGGAGCCGAAGGATGGGCAGCAACAAGGCGCTGCTTCCTCTCGGCGGCCGCCGTCTCGTCGATCGCGCCGTCGAGCTTCTGGAGCCTCACGTCCAGGAAATCTTCGTCGTAGGCCCACCCGAAGTCTTCCCCTTGCTGCACGTTCCCGTCCGTCCCGACGAGATTCGCCAAGGAGGCCCCCTGGGCGGGATTCTGACCGGGCTGCGGCACACCCGCTTCGAGCGCAGCTTCGTCCTGGGAGTCGATCTCCCGTTTCTCACGGGCGAGATCCTGGATCGGGTGCTGGGCGAGGCGGAGGGTTACGACGTGACCCTGCCGCGCATCGGGGAGACCCTGGAAACTCTCTGCGCCGTCTACTCCAAAAGTTGCATCAATCCGATCGAAGCCCTTCTGATGACCGGCAAGAAGTCGGTTCACGAGCTGATGGGACGGGTCCGCGTCAAGGTGCTTCCCGAGTCCGACTTCCAGGAGCTGGGAGGATCGTCGGCCTTTTTCAACATCAATACCCGCGAAGACTACGAGGAGGCGAAACGCCGCGCCGCCCATCTTCCGCGCCATCCGGAGGGTGTCCACCATGCCTGAGCGCCCCCGGCGCTTGAGCCACGTGGACCTCTCCGGGAAAGCGCGCATGGTGGATGTGGCGGGGAAGCCCGCGACGTTTCGCGAAGCCGAGGCCGAAGGGCGCGTGGCGCTCGGGGCGCGGGCGTTTCGCCTGGTGCGGGCGAATCGCGTCGCCAAAGGGGACGTGCTGGGCGTGGCCCGGATCGCCGGGATCCAGGCCGCCAAGCGCACCTCCGAGTGGATCCCGTTGTGCCATCCCGTGCCTCTTGAGAACGTCGAGATCGGATTCCGCCTGGAGCCCCGCCGCAAGACGATCGTGATCACCGCGCGCGCCGCGGCCCGCTGGTCCACGGGCGTCGAGATGGAGGCGATGACCGCGGTCGCGGCCGCGGCCCTGGCCATCTACGACATGTGCAAGGGGGTGGAGCGGGCGATGGAAATCGGTGGAATCCGGCTCCTGCTCAAGCGCGGCGGGCGGAGCGGCGAGTTCCGGAGACTTCAGCGCGAGGGTGGGGGGCCCGCGCTGACGCGCACCAGCCGGGTCGCGTCGAGGTAGCGCGCCGCCCCCTCCTTCAGCAGGGCGGGCGTGAGATTCGCAGGCAGCGTCTTCCCTTCCTCGTAGGCCGCGAATCCGACTCCGAGAAGCTCGTAGAAACCCAGGTTGCTCGCGACGCTGTAAACCCCCTCCTTCTCTCTCAGCAGCCGGCCTCGCTCGATGGCGATCAGGTCGCGGATCGTGGCCGGGGTGACTTCCTTCATGCCAAAGGCCCGGGCGCGCAGCTGGAGCTCGTAGGCGATCTGAGGGATCTGCGAACCGGGGGCGGCGGCCTCGACGCTGAGTATGCCGCCGCGGGAGAGTCCTTCCGGTACCGCGGTGATCGAATAGGCCATCGGCTGGTTCAGGACGAGATCGAGCGTTCCCCGGGCGGCCAGCAGCGTTCCCAGGGCGCGGACGAGCGGGAATTGCGGATCCGCCAGCGGCACCCCGGGGTAGCCCAGGATTATGGCGGAGGGATAGGCCTCGACGACCCGGGAGAATTCTCCCCCCACCGATTCGTTCGTGGCGACTGCGGCAACCTCTGGCGGCGCCTTTTCGCCGGCCGGCGCGCTCCAGGCCCCGAAGGCGGCCGCGGCCAGCTTGCGTCCCTCCTCGGGACTCAGATCGCCGACCAGCGTGAGCACGGTCCGATCGGGCCGGTAGTAGCGGCGGTGAAACCCCAGGATCTCCTCGCGGGAAATGGAGGGGAGGCTCGTTTCGCTGCCGGTTCCGTTGTTCGCGTAAGGATGGTCCCGGTACAGCTTCTCCCGCACCAAGTCCCGCGCGGCTTCCAGCGGCACGAGTGAGCGCGTCTCGCCGAACCGCCGGATCCGATCCCGGACCGCGTCCACCTGATCCGCCGGGAAGGCCGGCTCGAGAACGGGCTTCGGCAGCAGCGTCAGCGCCTCCGGAAGATCCTCCGGGAACACGGTCAACCCGGCCTCCGTCGTGTCGCGGTTGGTCGTAATCCCGAAGGTCGATCCGATCGCCGCCACCCGCCGGCGGAAGTCGGCGCCCGGGAGCGTTCTCGTTCCGAGCGACAGCGCCGAGGCGACCATTTGCGCCAGGCCTTCGCGCCCCTGGGGATCGTCGGCCGAGCCGGCGCGGATCTGCAGCGAGACCCCGACGAGGCCCCGGCTGCGGTCGGGTTTCACGAGCAGGACCATCCCGTTGGGCAAAACAGACCGGACCGTCGGCGCGGCTTTCCCGTGCTCGGGACGCGGCGCGAGCGCTCCTTTCTGCTCCGCGTAGAGGACGGTCGAAAAGTCGGGCGCGGGGGCGGCGGGCTCGTCCAGATCGGTGGCCTCGCGGGAAAGAGCATCGAGCTCCTCCTTGGGCGGAGCCTTCTCTTCCTTCGGGAAGATGAGGAGAGTCTTGACGTTTTCTCCCGCCAGATAGGTCGCGGCTACGCGCTTCACGTCGGCGGCAGTCACCCTCCCGAGGTTGCTCTCGAGCTCCCAGCCGTAACGGACGTCGCCGAAGAGCGCCGCTTCTCCCAGATCCTGGACCATGACTCCCACGGGCTCGCGCTGGATCATCGCGGCAAGGCGCATCTGGCGAACCACTCGGCTGACCTCAGCTTCCGGGAACCCCTCGCGCCGGACCCGCTTCAGCGCGGCGAGGACGAAGCGCGCCGCCTTGGGGGCCACGCCGGGGGATGGAGGATGAGCCGTGAAGATCAAGAGTCCCCGCTCCTCCAAAACCTGGAACCGCGAGGTGAACGCGGCGATGTCGCCGGGGGAACGGTTGCCTTCCTTTTTCAACGGCGACGCCGTCGGATCGTCGAGGAGACGGGCCAGGACGGCGAGAGCGAAACGGTCCGGATGGCGGTAGCCGGGGACGGGGAAGAGCACGGAAGCGGTCGCGGCCATGCGCGGGAAGCTCTTCACAAGGTGCCGCGGCCCGGTGAAGCCCGGCTCGAATTTCGGCTTCGCCGGAAGCACCTTGCTCGGCTTCAAGGTGCCGAAGAGGCTCTTGACTCGCGCGAGCGTCTTTCCCGGGTTGATGTCCCCGCCAATCGCCAGCACCATGTTGTTCGGCACGTAGAGGTTCGCGTAGAACGCCGCGGCGGTGGAATGCTCGAAGGAGGCGAGGCTGGCGAAGCTTCCCAGGTAAGGGAATCGGTAGGGCTGCCCCGGGAAGGCCGCGCGCATCTGCTCCAGGAACAGGACCTCCTCGGGACCGGCGTAAGCCTCCTTGAGCTCCTGCGTGAGCGCGGGGCGGATGCGATCGACCGCCGTGTCGGCGAGCGTGGCTTGGGAAACCTGCTGGAAGAGGGCCTCCAGGATCGGATCGAGGTGGATCGACCCCACCTCGGCGAAGAAGAAAGTGCGATCGTAATCGGCCTGGATCGCCGAGAGTCCGCCGGCCCGGAAGATCTCGAGTTGCTGTTGCAAGGGAGCGTGGTTTTCGGTCCCCCGCGGAATCACGTGCTCGAGGAAATGAGAGTATCCCGCGAGCGACTCCGACTCGTCCTTGCCGCCGGCATGGACCCAGACGGCGGCGGCCGCCAGGGGAGAGGAATGATCTTCCAGGAGCACGACCTTCAAGCCGTTCTCCAGGACCTGCACTTTGGGAGCGCTGGAAGCGGGCCAGGCCGCCGGGGAAACGGTCAGCAGCAAACCGAAGACGAGCAGGCGAAGAGACGGCGCGATACGCGGCTCCAAGCGACCTCCGGAAGAGGAAGAGTTTCGTTGAGGGCGGCGGAGATTATAATCGGCCCGGCCCGGTCGGGCAACGGAAGGGCGGCGCGGAAGGCCTTTCGCTCGTGTGTTATACTTACCCCATCGGCTGCGGACGCCGGCCTTGGGCGTGCGCCAGCCAGGAGGGGAACTTGCCCAGCATTGGTTTTCCGGAGCTGCTCCTCATTCTCGGTATCGCCCTGCTGATTTTCGGTCCCCGGAAGCTTCCGGAGCTCGGAAGCGCCATCGGAAGGACGTTCAAGGAATTCAGGAAGGGGATGAAAGAGGACGCGCCGGCAGGGACGCCTGGAAAGAAGGAATAGCCGGCCGTCAGTCCTGCCGCCGATCTTCACCCCGGCCGCGCTCGGAGCCGCGAGCCAGACTTCGAGTCGCGTGAGCCGCCATCAGCGCCAGGCCGATCAAGGCCGGCACGTAGCAGCCTACCGCCGGCCATCCGCTCTTCCCACCCGTCAGCCAGGCCGCCACGACGCCGCCGCCGACCAGCGCCGGACCCACGTAAGGCCTCGACCACCAGGCCCGGGCGCGCGGCGCCTCCGGGGCCTCCGGCGACGGAGATCGCCTCCGATAATCGAGATAGATCAGCCAGGCCGAGGCCCCCAATCCCGCCACCGTCGCCGCCCCGGGAACCACCCAATTCTGCCAGGACACCATTCAAAACTCCGCGCCGCAAGGACCGATCTCGCCCTCGGACTCACTCTCGCCCGCGCCGCGTCTTAACAGTGTCGCGATTCTAAACACGCGACGCGGCCGTGGCTCTCCCCGGGACGCGGGGCTTCAGTGTGCCATCAAGACTCACTGAAAACCAGCGACTGGAGCGCACTTCCAGAGAGTCTTCAGTGAAAAAGAGATTGCCGCCCCGTGACGATCGCCGTATATAACGTTCACATCGGTGGCCAAAAACCCATCTCTTTCCCCGGCCTTTCGGGTGGCTTGGGAAATCAGGACCTGTCGGAGATCCCCTCTCCGGGCGAGGATCCCATGGGCGGCCCGTCGGGAGGAAGATGATGAAGAAATGGATCGCAGTCGTACTCTGCCTGCTTCCGGTCGCGGTGCGCGCCGAGCAGACCTACACCAACGAGGACCTGAGGAAATTCAGCGTTCCCGGAGCTTACACGAACGCGGATCTTCGCAAGCTCCCCCGCTTGCCAGTCGTGAAGGGGGCGCCGTCCCGGCCGGCTCCGGCGCCGAGCGAGGCGCCGGACGCGGAGCCTTTCCAGAGGCACCTCGATTTTCTTGCGGAGCAGCGGCTCATCATCCAGTCGGAGCTCGACTGGCGTGAGGAGATGGTCCGCAAGGCGAATTCGGCCTTCGACAAGGGGCCGGACGGCTATCCTTGGCCGGGCTTCCTGAGCAAGAACAAGAGCTCCATCCAGTACCTGAAGATGCAACTCGCGATCATGGACGCGCGCATCGGACAGACTTACGACGATGCCCGCAAGGCGGGAGTCGTTCTCGAAAGCCGCTGAACGCGAAACACTCTCCCCTCTCGAGGGCGCCACGGCACGCGACGTGGCGCCTTTTTTTTGGACGAGGATGGAGTCAGCGGGGATTCCAGGTCCCGAAAGAGGGAGCCAGGAGCTCCCAATCGACCGGGCCGCAGCTGCGATCGAAACGGAGCAGGGTGCGCAGGGAGAGATCGCCCCCGCCAGGTTCGATGCAGGGGGGGTAGTCCCCCTGTCCGACGCCGTCGGGATCGAGGAACTCCGCCGGATGCCGGAGCCGGCTGAAGGCGAGATCGATCTGATGCAGGTACTCGTGGGACATCACGAGGTGAAGCGGGCGATAGAAGCCGTCCTGCATGAAATAGCGGGAGGAAAGCGGGATGGAGGAATGCCTTCCTTCGAAGAACGTGCGCCCCGCGAGGCGATTCGGTCGGTCCGGCGGGGGGTCGTACAGAATCAGCAAGGGAAGATCGGCGGCCCCGCGGGCCCGGAGATCGGCCTCGACGGCGGCGCTACGATCCAGCAGGAAGCCGAACTGAGCTCCGTAGTCCCTGAATTCACCCGCGAGCAGCTTTCGATGGACGACGTCCAGGCGAGAGTCCACCGACAGCTTGCGGAGGGAATATCGCCAGAGATACCCCTCGAACAGCGATATTTCACGCCGCAGCGTCCATCCACGCTCGCTGTCCTCGAAGCCCGCGTCCGCCGCGTAGACGAGGATCTCGACCTTCTGCGACAGGTAGCCATCGGGGGCCGCTCCGGCGGGGGCGGGAGCGGCGCTGGCGATCGCCGTTGACAGGGCGAGCCCGAGGAGCGCGCCGAGCGTCCGGTGAGCCGTCGGAAATGCCATGACATTCCCATACGGCGGTTTTGGCCGGAGTCAAGGCGAGAAGAGGGTTCGATGGGAGTGTCGGTTTTCCGGCGGCGGCGGCCCGGGCTTCCGGCCGGCTCGAAAGGCAGGGAAGAGAAGTCAGGCCGCTGGCGATCGCGAGATTCTCTGGACGGCGGCGAGGAGAGAATCGACCTCGAACGGCTTGGGAAGGAAGCCCGCACCCATGGAGCTGAGGTGCTCGACCGTGTTCTTGCCGAAGAGCACGGCGCTGATGAACAGGATCCGGTTCCTCAGCTTCGGCCGGACCCGGCCGATCTCCTGCGAGAGAACGAATCCGTTCATGTCGGGGAGGAGAAGATCGAGAATCACCAGATCGTAGGCGGAGCTCTTGATCCGGGCGAGGGCGTCGCGGCAGTTCGTGACCCCGTCCACCTGGTACCCGGAGCCCTGCAGCGTCTCGCGAATCAAGTCGAGGATCGGCTCCTCGTCGTCGACCACAAGGACCTGGACTCTTCTGTCCATCCGGAGACTCCCGTCCGGTGCTGAGCGCAGCGACGGGACTAATATAGGTCCGGCCGGAGGGAATGCAAGGTCCGGCGGAGGCGGCTCCCCCTGCCTAACCCCCTGAAAGCCCGGGTCTTGGGATAGCCGCCCCAAGGGGTGCTCCGCCGAACTGTGGTATCATCGGCACGCTTTTCCCTGAAAAATCCGCGCGGAGAGTCGAATGGATTCCGGTTCCTCGAGCCGAGCGCGTCCGAACATTCTCGAATACCTCAAGGATCACGTCGTCGTCTTCGACGGCGGCATGGGGACCGTCCTTTATCAAAAGGGCGTCTTCCTGAACCGCTGTTTCGACGAGCTGAACCTCTCGGCCCCTGATCTCGTGAGAGACGTGCACCGCGCCTATCTGCAGGCGGGCGCCGACGCCGTCGAGACCAACACCTTCGGCGCCAACCGTTACAAGCTCCGCGGCTTCCAGTTCGAGGACAAGCTCCGCGAGATCAACCGGCTCGGCGCCGTCCTGGCCCGGGAAGCCGTCGGAGACCGGGCCTGGGTGGCGGGATCGATCGGGCCCCTGGGCCTGCGGATCGAGCCCTGGGGACCGACTTCCGTGGAGGAGGCGGAGCAAGCCTTCCGCGAGCAGGCCGAAGCCCTGCTCGAAGGGGGCGTCGATCTGTTCATCCTGGAGACCTTCACCGATCTGAACGAGATCCATCAGGGAATCAAGGCGATCCGATCTCTGGGCAATCTTCCCCTGATCTGTCAGATGACCCTCGAGGAGGACGGCAACAGCCTGTACGGGACCGCTCCGGAAGTCTTCACGAAGCGCCTGGACGAATGGGGAGCGGACGTCGTCGGGATCAACTGCAGCGTCGGTCCCCAGGTCATGCTCGAGAGCCTCGAGCGCATGGTGAAGATCACGTCGCGTCCGCTCTCGGTGCAGCCGAACGCGGGCAAGCCGCGCGCCGTCGACGGCAGGAACCTCTATCTCTGCTCGCCCGAGTACATGGCCTCCTACGCGCGCAAGTTCATCCTCGCCGGGGCGCAAGTCGTCGGAGGATGCTGCGGGACGACGCCCGACCACATCAAGGCGATCAAGTCGTCGATCCGCGCCCTCCGCCCCGCCCACGCCGCCGTGGAGGTGTCGCTGCCGCCCGAGCAACGGGCCGAAATCGAGCCGGTGGAGCGGGCGCGCAAGTCGAAGGTGGCCGCCAAGCTGGTCGAGGGACGCCTCGTCACCTGCGTCGAGATCACCCCCCCGAAGGGCTACGACACTTCGAAGGTGGTCGCGGGAGCCCGGATCCTCAAAGCGGCGGGAGTGGACGCGATCAACATCCCGGACGGCCCGCGCGCCTCGGCCCGGATGGGGGCCCAGGCGCTGGCGCTGATACTCGAGAACCAGGTGGGCATCGAGACGATCCTCCACTACTGCTGCCGGGATCGGAACCTCCTGGGGATGCAATCGGATCTCCTCGGCGCGGCCGCCCTCGGCCTGAAGAACCTTCTCGTCATCACGGGCGATCCTCCCAAGATGGGCGACTACCCGGACGCGACCGCCGTCTTCGACGTCGACGCCATCGGCCTGACCAACGTCGTGAGCCGGCTGAACCAGGGTCTCGATCTCGGAGGCAACTCCTTCTCGCCCCCGACTGCCTTCCTCGTCGGAGTGGGCGCGAATCCGGGAGCGCTGGAGATCGATCACGAAATCCGGCGGTTCCAGTACAAGGTCGAGGCGGGAGCCGAATTCGCGATCACACAGCCGGTTTTCGACGTCCGCCAGCTCCGGGACTTCCTGGGACGGATCGAGCGCTTCCGGATCCCGATCATCGCGGGGATCTGGCCCCTCACCAGCTTACGGAACGCCGAGTTCATGAACAACGAGGTCCCGGGCGTCCACGTGGCCGAGGAGATCATGGAGAGGATGAGGAAGGCGGAGGGGGAGGGCAAGGCCCGGGAGGAAGGGATTTCGATCGCCCGCGAGACGGTGAACCAAGTGAAGGATCTCGTCCAGGGCGTGCAGGTGAGCGCACCGTTCGGCCGCTACCAGGCGGCGCTGGATGTCCTCGACGGCATCATCCCCCGAGCCGCCTGACGCCTTCCCGGGCCTGGGCGATCACGGGCAGGGGATAGTCGGCGGTTCCCCACCAGCGCAGCGCTTCGCGATAGGATTTCGCCGCCTCGTCCTTCTTTCCGAGCTTCTCCAGCGCCTCCCCTCGATAGACCAGGCAGCGGACGTAACGGACCGGGTCCGAGAAACGGTCGGAGTCCGCCGTGATCTTGCTGAAGACCGACTCCGCCCGCGCCGGATCCCCGGCTCCCAGGTAAGCTCTTCCGAGAGCCTCCGAATCGGGCGGGTCCTTGCCCGCCTCCGGGGCGGAGCTGCGGATGCGCTTCATCGCCTCGGCATACTTCCCCTCCTCCAGGGCGATCGTCCCCTCCAGGGAGTCCCGGAGTCTGGCGAGCGCCGCGGGGGAGACCCGATCCTTGAAGCGCGCGATCTGATCCTCCAGCATCTTCCGGGCTACGTCGTACTGCTTCTGGGCCACCAGGACGTTGATCATCGGAAACCCCGTCTCCACGCCTGCGCCGCTGATGCCGTGGATCTTTGCCAGGGTCGCCAGGGCCTCGGGCGCCCGCTCCAGGGACAGCTGCACGTCGGCCAGGGCGAGCAGGTCTTGGGCCTGCCGCGCGCCGTCTCCGGCGCGCTCCGCCCGGTCCGCCACCGCGCGGTAGTGCGCGATCCCTTCGTTGAACCGTCCCTGGAGAAGCGCCGACCGTCCCAACAGAAGCTCTCCTTCGGCCTGCGCGGCGGGGTCCTTCGAGCGCGCCAGAGAGGCGTAGACCGACTCGGCCTCCCGGACCTTGTGCTGTTCGAGCAGCAACGCGCCGAGGAGCCCGGCGGCTTCGGGATGATCGGGATGCCGGGACAGGACGTCCTGCGCCGCCTGCAGCGCCTCTTGAGGACGCCCGGCGCGGCGCAGCGCCTCGGCGCGCAGGACACGGGCCGAGCCATCCTCCGGCCGGGATTTCAGGTAGCGGTCGAGATGGGCCAGGGCGTCCGTGGCGTGACCGGCCTCCAGGGAGGCTCGCCCGAGAAGGCGCAGGTCATCCAGGTTGGCAGGATCCAGAGCCACCGCCTTTTTCAGCTGCTCCTCGGCCCGCTGCGGCTCGTGCAGCAGCAGGAGCTCAATCGTCCCGAGCCACGACAAGGGGACCTTCTCGTCCGGAAAGCGGGCCAGGAACGATTCGAGCGGGGCCACGGCGCGGCGCGGGTTGCCGCTGCCATAAAGCGCCAGGATGACCTTCGTCAGGAGGAGCACGCGGGTCGGAAGAGGCCTCGTGACCCTGCTCAGGCGGGCGCTCGCCGCGACCGCCTCGCGCGGTTTTCCGGCGCGCGCGGCGGCATCGGATTGGAGGAACTGTGCCAAGTGAAAATCGGGGAGCGCCAGCGCCTCCTCGAGGCGCTTGAGGCACCCGGCGGCGTCTCCTTTCCGGAGGAGGGCCGACGCCTCGAGGAAGGAGCGCGTGGGGGCCTCCTTGATCGGGACCAGGGAGGCCAGCGGGGGATCGTCCGGCCCGGGAGCGCTGAGCTTCATCGCCTCCCGCAGGCGGGCGCAGAGCTCGTCGAGCTTGTGGCCGAGATTTTCGGGGGTGATTCCGTCGATGCTCCAGGCTGCCTGCTCGCGTCCCGTGGCCGTCTCGATCCAGGAGACCTTCAGGCCGGCCGCCGGGGGCTTCCCCGTCACTTCCCCGCTCACGAAGAAAACGGCCCCGCCCCGGCGCGCCAGATCGCGCTGCGCCTCCGCCGCCGAGGGCAGCGCCGGGCCCGCGAGGTCCTGCAGCCTTTGCGGCGAAAGGACGCTGAGGTCGGCGTCGTTCTCCAGGGAGAGCGGGACGAAATCAAAAACCGCCTGGCCGACCCAGGCCATCTCTCCGGAACCCGAGCCGGGGGACATCGGCATGATCGCCACGACCGTCCGCCGGCCGCCTTCCGGCGCCACCGCGCCGCCCGCTGGTCCGCGGGCTCTCCCGATGAAAAAATAATAGACGGAGCCCCCGGCCAGCAGCAGCACCGCCGCCAACGCCAGGATCCGGAAGCGAATTCCAGACCCTCCTCCTCCGCCGGGCTGCGGAGGCGCGGGCACGTCCGCCGAGCCTTCCGCGGGCGGAGGATCGGTCGAATCAGGAAGTGGATTCATGTCCATGTCGAGGCGAGCATGTTAGTCGAGCGGAAGGAGAGGGTCAAACAGAGATCAGAACTTCAGGGCGGTGCCGAAAAGGAGCTGGAGGCGGGGGCTGTCGGTCTCCTTCGCGTCGACCGAATAGGCGAGATCGAGGCGGCTCACGCTGGCCACCGAGGAGCGGCTCACCGCGAAGCGCAGTCCGAGCCCGAAATCGGAGTGCAGATCGGGGGAGTCGTACCAGGCGTCCCCCGCATCGGCGAACGTCGCGAAGCCGATCCGGATCAGCCGAAAAATCTCCCAGTCGCCGAAATAGCGGTGCTCGAGCGTGACGAGGAGCCGGCGGTCGCCGGCGAACTGGCGGGACGGATAGCCCCGCAGCCCGTTGTCTCCGCCGAGAAGAAACTGGTTCTGCCGGTCCAGATGGATCCCGGCGTCGTAGGCCATCCGCGTGTAGAAAGTCTGGTGAAGGGTCACCCGCCAGTACGACTCGATCGACTCCGAGAGGATCACGTTGGAGACTTCGCCGGCGCCGGCTCTTCCGGAAGCGGAGAAATTGAACAAGAGGTTGGTGGAATCGGAGACGGGCACCCCGAACGAGTCGGTAAAATTGAGGATGCCTTCGCTGCGGTCGGCGCCGAAGGATCGCAGCGAGAGCTGCAGCGAGAAATTCAGATCGTTTCCGAGGTTGAAGTCCTCCTCGCGCTCGAAGTGGTTGTAGTTGACCACCTTGATGAACCGGGACTTCAGCCGCTCCACCGTGAAGAAAGGGCCGACGAATTTCTGGTCCTCGGCCAGAGGAACGACCCCGAAGCCCGTGTCTCCCGGCTCCTGGGAGAACTTGCGCCGCAGGTAACCGGCTCCCAGGCCGTACCGTTTCACCTTCGCGTCGACGAGGCCGCCGGAGAAGGCGTAGGAGAGGCTCACCGCTTCCCGGAACTCGCGGAACTCGGAGATGTCATCTCCATTTTCGAAAAGACGGTCGTGCTGCTCGACGTGCTCTCCCGACGCGCTCATCGACCAGCGGGAGTCGAGGGAGTAGAAAGGCCGGGCGATGCTCAGGGCCCTCGACTTCCCGTCGCTGTGGCGCTCGTAGGAGGAGGAAAGGGTATAGCGCGAGCCGAAGAGCCGGGGATCGGAGTAGAAGAACCCGGTCGTGCTGCGGTCGATCTCTTTGCGGTGGGCGAACTGGAGGACCTTGAAGTGCCCGAGAAGGTTGGTCTCGACGAATCCGACGCTGGAGGTGGTGTTCCCTCCGGCGCGCGAGACCTTGATCGAAGGACGCAGCGTCCAGGTGTCCTGGGTGACCACCTCGAGGTCCACCACCCCGTCGTGATAATCGATGGGTTGGATCTTGACGTGGTAGATGACCCTGATGGCCCGGAGGTTCCTTTCGCTCTCGTCGATCAAGTCCTGGCGGTAGAGATCCCCTTCTTGGAAGAGAAGCTCACGACGGATGACCTGGTCGCGGCTGATGACGTGGAGCCGGTTGGCCAGACGAAAGAGAATGAAGCTCTCTTTCGGATCGTTCGGATCGAAAATGTTGAGACGATGGATGCGAATCTTGCCGATCCGGGCCCCGGCCGCCTCGAGATCTTCGCCGGTCGGGATGCCCGCCTCGGGCTCCAGGTCGGCCGGGAGACTCAGGTCCGGCTCCTCCCCGGCGGGGGGAGGGCTCTCCTGAGAAACCGCCTCACTCCTGACGGCCACCAGGACTGCAAGCGCGACCGCGAGCCGGGGCAGCGAGGGGCGCATCGCGCTAATCTACAGTGTCGTGGTTCCCGAGGCAAGGCGGTAACGGTATGATGGATCGAGGTTTGTCGGAAATGGGCCATGGCGGCCCGCGGGAGATGCCGGCGTGAAGCGCGAGGCGCGATCGACTGGAGAAGGGAAGCGACGTCTGGGAGCGCTGGCGGGGCTCGCGCTCGTCCTCGCCGGGGCTTCGGGACCGCCGGGGGGGTCCGGCTATGCGCTGGAAGCGGTCCTCGAGCAGGTGTCGCGCCGCGCCGCGCTCTACGAGAAGGCGGCGGTCGGATTCTCCTGCGACGAGAGCATCCTGATCGGGAAGTTCTCGGCGCGCAGCGGCGAGAACCGGCGGGAAGAGAAGACCCGATACAACTATCTTTACGAAGGGAATCCGCAAGCCGGATATCAGGAGATTCGGCTCCTCCTGGACAAGAACGGCGCGCCGCGCCAGGGACGGGTGGCCGACCCCGATCTTCCGGTGCCGGGCGCCTACGACTGGGCCTTGCTCTTCACCGAGCACCATCGTCCCCACTTCCGGTTCGAGCCGGCGGGCTCGGAGCTGGTGGGCACGAAATCGACCTACGTTCTGTCCTTCTCGGGTGCCGCGGCCTGGGAGAGCGGCAAGAAGCTGGAGGAATGGAGCGGCAAGGTGTGGGTCGATCGCGAGACGGGGAATTTCGTGAGAATCTCCGCGGCCCCGAACAACCAGGACGACCTACTTCCGCTGAAGATGGCGGAATGGCTGAAGGGCGTGCGCCTCGGTGGGGTGCCGCTGAAACGGCAGCCCCGGGGGATCCGCTACCGGCTCTCGTTCACCGTGGAGAGGCTCGGCTTGACCTTCCCCGGAGAGGCCGAGACGAGACTCTTCGTCCTGACCGCGCAGGACGAGGAGGAGATTCGGGAGCGGATCGCCCAGACGTTCGAGGACTACGCTTTCTTCAACGTGCAGTCGGAAGAAGAGTTCCAGACGAGCCCGCCTCCCCCGCGCCCGCCCAGCCCCTAGGACGAGAGCGCGGGCGCCGCCGAGGCGTTTGACATCCTCCGGAGGCGCAGCCGATGATGAGGAGGGTGAGGACGATGAAAGATCGCGATCCGGAAAAGGAGAGGGAGAGCGGCCCGGGAGGAAGGGAGCCCGGGGAACCGTCGCGCCTCGAGCAGCTCGAGGTGATGCGATCGGAGTCGCCCGGCGATCGCGACCTGCGGTACTTTCTCGCCCACGAGTATCTCCAGCGCCAGCGCTACGCCGAGGCGCTGGCGGAGCTGGAGGAGTATTTCCGCTCGGGCGAAGACGAGGGGATGGGCTTCAAGATGCGCGCCACCTGCCTGTTCCACCTGGGACGAAGCGAGGAAGCGAGGGCCTGCCTTCGGGAAGGGATCGACGCCGCCTTGCGGCATCACCACCGGGACCTGGCGGCCGACATCGAGGAGAGCCTCGCCCATCTCTTCCCCGAGGCGTGACGGGGACGCGGCGAGGCCGGCGGGCCGCCGCGGCTACTGGGGCTCTTCCAGCTCGGGGATCCGCGCCGGAGGCTCCGGCGCCTCCAGAATCGGGCCGAACTGCGCCTCGTACTTTCGGAGGTTGTCTTGCAGAGCCAGGATGATCCGCTTCATGTGCCCCGGGCTGATGATCACCCGGGCGTTGACCTTTCCCGCGGGCGGAAAGATGCTCATGAAATCGAGGACGAACTCCTCGCGCGTGTGGGTGACCTGCATGCTGTTGGAGTAGACCCCGCCCAGGATCTCGTCGGTCAGCTTGACCTGAATCGTCGGTGCCGGCTGGTTCATGAAGTCCTCCTTCCCAAGGCGAACCCTACCACATCGGAGCCGCCGCCGCCTCGGCCGGGAACGCCTGCGTTGACAGCCCGGGACCCATGCGATATCAGTCCGTTCCGCCCGCGGCGCGATCCGCCGCCGGCGGGAGGGGTGGCGGATTGAACACGCTCCCGATCCTGATCGTCACCATCTGCCTGTTCGCCATCGCCTACCGCTATTACAGCGCCTTCATCGCCTCCAAGGTCCTGGTCCTGGACGACTCGCGGCCGACCCCGGCTCACCGTCTGAACGACGGACAGAACTACTTTCCGACCCACCGGTGGGTGCTCTTCGGCCACCATTTCGCGGCGATCACCGGGGCGGGCCCCCTCATCGGCCCCGTCCTCGCGGCCCAGTTCGGCTTCCTCCCCGGGCTCCTCTGGCTGGTGATCGGCGTGGTCCTCGGGGGGGCGGTGCACGACTTCGTGATCCTGGCCTCGAGCGTCCGGCGAAACGGCCGCTCGCTCGCCGAGATCGCCCGGACGGAGATCGGCCCCGTCGCGGGGGTCACCTGCGCCGTGGCGATTCTCTTCGTGATCGTCATCGCGCTGGCCGGGCTCGGCCTGGCCGTCGTCAACGCGCTGAAGGACAGCGCCTGGGGCGTCTTCACAATCGCCGCCACCATCCCGATCGCCCTGTACATGGGGATCCACATGTACCGTCTCCGGAAGGGGCGAATCGCCGAGGCGACGGCCATCGGTGTGGCCCTCCTCCTCGGCGCGGTGATCGCGGGCCGTTACGTCCCCGGATCTCCCATGGCGTCCTGGTTCACGCTCTCCGAGCATCAGATCACGCTGGCGATCGCGGCCTACGGCTTCACCGCGTCGGTGCTCCCGGTGTGGCTGCTCCTCTGTCCCCGGGACTATCTCAGCTCGTTCATGAAGATCGGGACCATCCTGGCGCTGGCGCTCGGGGTGTTCCTCGTCCATCCCGACCTCAGGATGCCGGCGCTGACGCAGTTCGCGGCAGGGGGAGGGCCCATCATCCCGGGCAAGCTCTATCCTTTCGTGTTCATCACCATCGCCTGCGGCGCCATCTCGGGCTTCCACGCGCTCGTCGGCTCGGGGACGACGCCGAAGATGATCGACCGGGAGTCCGACGCCCGCGTCATCGGCTACGGAGCGATGCTCATGGAGAGCTTCGTCGGCGTAATGGCGTTCATCGCCGCGGCCTCGCTGTACCCCGGCGACTACTTCGCCATCAACGTGCCGCCCGAGAAATTCGCCACGCTCGGCATGTCGACGGTGCACCTGCCGGAGTTCTCCCGCCAGGTGGGGGAGAGCCTCGCCGGGCGGACCGGCGGCGCGGTCTCCCTGGCCATCGGCATGGCCCAGATCTTCGCCGCCGTGCCGGGCCTGAAGGGGCTGCTGTCGTACTGGTACCACTTCGCGATCATGTTCGAGGCGCTCTTCATCCTGACCACCATCGACACCGGCACGCGGGTGGGGCGGTTTCTCGTGCAGGAGTTCCTCGGCCGGATCTACGCGCCGCTGGCGCGCACCGAGTGGATGCCCGGGACGATCCTATCGAGCCTGCTGGTCGTCGCCGGATGGGGTTACTTCATCTGGACCGGATCGATCAGCACGATCTGGCCGATGTTCGGCGTCGCCAACCAGCTCCTCGCCAGCATCGCGCTGTGCGTCGGGACGACGGTGCTGATCAACGCCGGCCGGGCGCGCTACGCCTGGGTCACGCTGCTGCCGCTATCGTTCGTGGCCACGACGACCCTGACCGCGGGATGGAAGAACATCTGGGACAATTTCCTGCCGCTGGCGCGCTCGGGAGGGCGGCCCCTCCAGGGATACCTGAACGCCGGGATGACGGCCGTGATGATGGCCTGCGTCTTCATCATCCTCGCCGACTCGCTGCGACGCTGGGGAAAGGCGCTGGCGGAGCGCCGGGCGTCTCCCTCGGCGGCTCGCTGATGCTCGCGGACGAGGTTCGGCTCACCCCCGCCCATCGGAAAATCCTGTTTCTCGCCTGGGCGGGATGGATCTTCGATTTCTACGATCTCATCCTCTACAGCTTCCTCCTCGTTCCGATCTCCCGGGAGATGGGCCTGACGCCGATGCAGCACTCCTGGGTGATGGGGCTGTCGCTCGGGATGACGGCGGTGGGCGGAATCCTCTGCGGCGTGCTGGCGGATCGATTCGGACGGCGGCCGGTGCTCCAGGGGACGATCATCCTGTACAGCGTCGGGACGCTGATGTGCGGCTTCGCCGGAAGCCTGGGATGGCTGCTGTTCTGGCGAAGCGTCACCGGGCTCGGCGTGGGCGGGGAATGGGGCAGCGGGCATGCGATGATCGCCGAGACCTTTCCGGCGAAAAGGCGCGGTCATTACGGCGCGCTGATGCAGTCGGGCGCACCCCTCGGGGTCGGGCTGGCGGCGGTCATGGGAAGCCTGTTCGCCCCGACGTTCGGCTGGCGGGCCACCTTCATCGTCTCCGGCCTGCCGGCGGTGATCGTCGCCGTCGTAAGGCGCGGCTTCCCCGAATCGGATCTCTGGGAGAAGAGCCGGCAGGACTCCTCCGGCGCGCCCTCGGGCGGGGCGGCGCTCGCCGCTCTCTTCCGGAGGGGAATCCGCGGCATCGCGCTCAAGGCGCTGATCCTGGCGATCTTCAACATGAGCGCCTACTGGTTCACCTACGTCTGGTTTCCCGGCTACCTGCAACAGGAGCGGGGCATGACGGTGGTGAAATCGGGGTTGTGGGTCCTGGTCATCGTGGCGGGAGAGCTGGTCGGATACGCCAGCTTCGGCCTGGTCTCCGATCGGATCGGCCGGAAGCCCGCCTTCTCGCTCTACGCCTTCTTCATGGCGGGGGGATTGGCGCTCATCACGCTGTTCTGGGAGGCGATCGCCTCCTCCACGACGCTGTTGCTCGCCTCGATGGCGCTGCTCGGCATCGGCACCGGGACCTGGTCGAATTTCGGCCCCTTCTTCTCGGAGCTCTTTCCGACTGCCGTGAGGAACGCGGCGATGGGGGCGGTCCTCAATCTGGCGCGCGGGGTGCAGTTCTTCACGCCGCTCGTGATCACCGCCGTGGCCCGCGCCGGGTACGGCCTCGCCGGCGGGATCTCGCTGGCTTGCCTTTTCTCCCTGCTGGCAGGGCTGTGGATTTGGACCCTCCCGGAGACGGTGGGCCGGAACCTGGCGGCGATGGACGTCCCGGCCTCCTCCACGACCTCCGCGGCGCGATGACGCCCGGCGCGCGGCGCCCGGAGGCTCCGTGAAGCTTCTCCTGGTCGTTCCCTCGTTCCTCCTGACGCTCCTGCTCGTCGTGCACGCCGTGCGCGTCCGAGGGAGACGGACGGCGTTTTTTTTCTTCGCGGCCGCTTTGCTCTTCGGGATCGTGCGGGGGAACAGCGTCGCGGCGCTGGCCGCCGGCGAGAACCGGGGTCCCTACATCTTCAGCGAGGCGGCCGTGAGCATCGGCCGGGCGGAGCTTCCGGCCTGCGTCGGCTGGGTCTTCGCTCTGTATCTCTCGTGGTGCCTCGCCGAGGCGGTCACGGCGAGAGCCGGCTCCCTGGCCGGCCGGGTTTTCCCGACGTCCTCCTTCTCCCTGATCGCCATGGGCTGCTTCTCCTACGCCGTCGAGACGGCCGCCTCCGGAGTCGGGTGGTGGCGCTGGAACATCGTCCGGCGCCCGACCCCTTTCCTGGTGGGCGGGACCCATCTCTTCGGGATCGTCGAATGGATGTCGGTCGGGCTCGACTTTCTCCTGCCGTTCCTGCTGTTCAGAACTCCGAAAGGTTGGAGGTATGCTCCGGCCTGGCTGTCGCTGGGCCTCTATCCTCTCCACTGGGCCTCCCACTGGAGACCGCAGACTTGGCCGGGCTTCCCGCACGCCTACGAGATCTACCACGCCGCCATCGTGCTCGCGGCGCTCGCCTTTCCACTGCTGCGCTCGCCGCGTCTGTCGCCCGCGGCCTGGCGCGCGGCGCCGCCGTGGATCCACGCTCTCCCTGCGGCGGCCATTCTCGGCATGTTCGCCGTCCTCGGGTGGGCCGAGGTGGCGATCCTCAGGCAGGGAAGTCTTCTGCTGTCGATACTCCCGCTGGCGGCGCTGCTGTCGCTGTCGCGCGGCTCGGCGCGCTCCGGGACGGTGATTTCGCTCGCCTTCGGAGCGCTGACTTTCGCCGTTTCCTGGGCGGCCGGAAGCACGCCGGGGACGGCGTTGGCGCGCAGCCTGCCGCCGCTCGTGCCGCTCGCCGCCGTGCTCGCATGGTCCGATCGGCTGGGTCTGGCCGAACGGCCCCGAAGACGGCGCCTGGTCGCCGGCGGGCTCGCGCTCCTCACCCTGGCGGGCGCGCTCGGGATGATTCAGGGAAAGCGCGAGCGGGAGCGGTACAGCCGCCTGATGGACCGGGCGCGCGCCTTGACCGATCTCGGGGACGCGGCCGGCGCCGAAGCGGCCCTCAAGCAGGCGATCGCCCTGAAGCCGGAGATTACGCTGGCGCCCAAATACCTGGCGAACCTGTATGGAGGCCAGGGCCGTCACGAGGAGGCCCTGGAAGTCCTGCGGAGGTGCCTCGACCTCGATCCTACCGACGCGGAAGCCCAACAGATCGCCGGCAGCCTGCTCCGGGCCCGCTCGCGCTGCGCCGAGGCGGTGCCGTTCTTCGAGCGCGCCTCGAGGCTGAACCCCTCCGATCCGGAACCGGCGCGCGATCTCGCTGATTGCTATTTCAAGATCGGCAAGGAAGCCGCGGCGATTCAAGTCCTGCGATCGGCTCTCGCCCGCCGCTCCGGCGACCGGGAGGCGGGCCGCCTGCTGGCGGCCGCGCTGATTCGGCGCAAGGAGTTTCAGGAGGCCCGCCGCATCGTCGACGAGGCCCTCGAGGCCGATCCCGCCGACGCCCCGTTCCACGTCCTGAAGGCTTTCATCGAAGCGGGAACCGGCAACGTCCCGGCGGCCCGTCTCGAGTGCCGGCGGGCGCTCGAAATCTCCCCGGGCGATCCCCAGGCGAGAAGGCTCCTGGAATCGCTGCCCTCGCCGCGCTGACGCATGAAGGCCCGTTGCCAGCTCGGAGCAGAAGTCGTATCGTCATGGCGGGCCGGGTAGTCGCTGAATCCGGGCCCGGACCGCGGGCGCTTCCGGGAGAAAGGTCGAATGATTGAGAAAGCACGGGTCCTGATCATCTGCACCGGGAATGCCTGCCGCTCGCAGATGGCGGAGGGCTGGGTGCGGCACGATTTAGGCGAGCGCGTGGAGGTTTTCTCGGCGGGCACCCATCCCTGGATCGTCCACCCGACGGCCCGGGAGGTGATGCAGGAAGCGGGCGTCGATCTGTCCGGGCACTTCAGCAAATCGGTGCGACAGTTCGAAGAGGAAGAGTTCGATCTGGTGATCACGGTCTGCGACTCGGCCCGGGAGGCCTGCCCCGTTTTCCCCTGGGCGCGGAAGCAGCTTCACGAAAGCGTCGCCGACCCCGTCGCCTTGGACCTCTCGGGAGAGGAGCAGAAAGAGGCCTTCCGCAGGACGCGCGACGAGATTCGCGAGCGCATCGTGGGGCGCGTCCGTCGCGAGCTGGAGTCCCCGCCGCAGGATCCCAAACCCTGAACCCGTGATGCCGCGCGCCTCAGGGGGCGGAGGCCGACCCCGTCGCCAGCGCCGTCGCGCGGCCGAGAGCGGCCGACGCCGCCGCCAGGCGCTGGGCGATCTTTCCGGCCTCCTTGTCCCACGTCGCCCGGTCGTGCTCCTTGATCGCCAGCGTCAGCCCCGGGAAAGGCCACGAAGCGTAGCCCGTCGTCAGCCCCGGAGCGTAAAGCACGTGCCGGTACCAGGGACGGCCGGAGAGCCCTTCGGGCGCCAGGAACTGCCGCTCGACCTCCACCACGGCGTCGTTCAGCCGGGCCAGGGCCGCCGGCGCGGGACGGCTCCCGCCGGGAAGCCCGTCCAGCGCCGCATCGAGGGCCTCCGCGGACCGCCGGAAGGCTTGCAGCGCGGAGAGGATTGGCTGGAAATCGGCGGCCAGAGGCGGCTTTTCGGGAGGCTTCTCCGCGCCGGCCGCTTTCCGGCGCTCGAGGATCGCCTGGCGGCGCAGCGCGTCGAGCTGATCGGCAAGCGCCTCGGCGTAGGGGACGTAACGGAGCGGCACGACGTCGGCCGAGCCGAGCCGCATCGCGAGCAGCCCGAACAGCCTGGCGGCGACCGCGTGATAGAGGAAATCGGGATCGCCGAAGTGCTTCATCCAGAAAAAATTGTCCAGCGTCGAGTGATAGACGCCGTACCGGCCGTTGAAGCTGAAATTCAGCGAAGCGATGCCGAGGTGATCGAGAAACACGGTGTAATCGGATCCCGATCCGAGGGGCCCCAGCGCCGGCTCGAATGACCTCTCCGGCTCCGAAGGGCAGATCGGCTCCTCGCCGTTCCACTCGTCCCGCCGCTTGGAACGCCACAGCTGCCCGACGCTCTTCCCCCGTGCCGGATCGGGGAGATCGTCCGCCGCCTCCATCAGCAGGTTTCTCAGGGAGGGAATCCCGTCAACCTCGAGATCGGGACCGGTGACGGAGCTGTCGAGATTGACGTAGGCGACGGCGTTGCGGGAAAGTTCGGCCGCCAGCCCCTCTCCCCATTCGGTGGAACCGACCAGACCGTATTCCTCGGCGTCCCAGGAGGCGAGGAGGATGGTCCGCCGCGGCTTCCACCCCGCCTTGAGGGCGGCGCCGAGGCCGCGGGCCGTCTCGAGAAAGGAGGCGGTCCCCGAGTTCGGATCGACCGCCCCGTAGGTCCAGGCATCGCGGTGGTTGCCGAGGATGACCCAGCGATCGGGCTCGGCGGACCCCCGGATCCGGCCGAGGACGTTCCAGATGGGGCGCACCGCGTAGTCCATCTCCACGTCGATCTCGATCTTGGCCGGTCCCGGGCCGAGGTGGTAGGCGAACGGCAGCCCTCCCTGCCATTCCCCGGGGACGCCGGGTCCCGCGATGACCCTCAGGATCTTCTCCGCCTGGCCATAGGAGAGAGGCAGCGAAGGGATCTTCGGAATCCCCTCCAGCTTCTCGCGGGGGATGCGCTTGGCGGAGGGCGAGGAGGCGTAGCCGGGGGTCTGCGGATCTCCGGGACCGAGGCTCAGGAATTGCACCGATCCCCGCTGGATGCCGGAGGGGGGACGCATCGGGCCGTCCGGATAGACGTCCCCCTTCATGTAGCCGTCATCGGCGGGATCGGAATAGATGATGACTCCCGCGGCCCCCCGCATCTGGGCCTCGCGCACCTTCAGACCGCGGAAAACCTGCCCGTAGCGCACCAGGACGATCCGCCGCTTCACCGAGACTCCCATCTCCTCCAGCTTCTTGAAGTCCTCGTCCCGGCCATAGTTGGCGTAGACCACCTGTCCCGCGGCCTTGCCGGAGGCGCCGTAGCCGTGGAACGCGGGGAAGGCGTCGCGGCTGTAGGAGTCCTTGTCCCGCGGACTCCCTTCCTCGAAGAGGGAGAGCTCCTGCGGGGCCGGCTCGAGCAAGCGGAGCGCCACGCGCTTCGGATAGTTGAGCAGGACGGGATAGGTCGCGACTTCGACGTCGAAGCCGTACTCCTTCAGCCGGTCGCGGACCAGCTCCGAGAGCGCCCGGTCGTTCTCCGTTCCGGCCACGTGCGGCTCCTCGGTGAGCTGGCTCAGCCAGCGCTCCGCTTGCGCGGGCGTCGGCGTGGAGAGAAAAGCCTCCTCGGCGCGGAGCTGGGAAGCCTGCGAGGCGGGAAAAAACCCGAGACGCTTCCGGGTTTCCGTCGCGGCCCGTCCGAAAGCGACCGCCATCAGGAGGCAGGAGAGGAGCAGGACGCGGCACGAACGCTTCGGCATGAGGTCTCCGCGAAATATGGAAGAAAACAGACGAGTTTGGGCTCGCGACTCCGGCTTGGACCCGGCGGCTGAGACCCGGCCGCGGGTCAAGCCGGTCTCTTGTGGCGCGAAGCCCGAAACAGGATTGCTAGCCTCTCCTGGGGCGCGCGCGCTGTCAAGGGGCCCGGGCGGCGGCGCTCCGGGAGAATCACGCGGACCGCGCGACGCGATGGTAGAATGCGCGCCTATGCCCGTCCCGGACGATCCCGCGTGGCCCCTGGAGCCCGCTCCCGAAGCGCTGCGCCAGCTCATCGACGCGTGCGCGGCCTTCGTCGTGGAGCACGTGGAGTCGCTTCCGGCGCAGCCGTCCTTCGACGTCGACGGCGCGGCGGATGTCGCGGCCTCCTTTCGGGAGCCTGTCCCCGAGGCCGGGCACCGGATTAGCACGATCCTGGGCCGGCTCCGTCCCGCGGTCGCCAAGACCTTCACCACCGCCGGACCGGGATATCTCGCCTTCATCCCCGGCGGGGGAATCGTCGCCGCCGGCCTGGCCGATTTCATCGCCTGCGCGGTGAACCGCTTCGTCGGCGTCGCGGCCGCCGCTCCGGCGCTGGCCCAGATCGAAGCCACCGTCGTCGGGTGGCTGTCCTCGCTGATGGGATACCCGCCGGATGCCGCGGGGATCCTCACCTCGGGGGGCTCGATCTCGAACCTGACCGCCGTGGCCACGGCAAGGATCGCCAAGCTTCCGGAAGACTTCCTGTCGGGGACCCTCTACTTCTCCGAGGAGACGCACCTGTCGCTGGTGAAGGCGGCGCGAATCGCCGGATTCTCGGAGCGCAACCTGCGCTGGATTCCGGTCGACGAGCGCTTCCGGCTGGTTCCGGAGCGCCTCGAGGAGGAGATCCGAGCCGATCGATCCCGCGGCCTGCGCCCCTTCTTCGTCGTCGCGAACGTCGGGACGACCAACACGGGCGCGGTCGATCCGATTCCCGACATCCTGGAGATCGCCCGCCGGCACGACCTCTGGGTCCACGCCGACGCCGCCTACGGCGGCTTCTTCCGGCTGGTGCCGGGAGGCGAGAAGCTCATGCCGGGGATCGAACGGTGCGATTCGATCACCCTGGATCCGCACAAAGGGCTCTTCCTTCCATACGGCACCGGCTGCCTTTTGGTTCAGGATCCGCAGGCTCTGCGGAGGGCGCATCAGGGCGCGGCCGGGTACCTCCAGGACGTCGCCGCGGCGCTCGGGCAGGTGAACTTCACCGACATCTCGCCGGAGCTGTCGCGGGACTTCCGGGGACTGAGGGTGTGGCTTCCGATCCAGCTGCACGGCCTGAGCGCGTTTCGCGAGCAGCTCCAGGAGAAGCTCGAGCTCACGCAATGGGCCGGCCGCGAGCTGCGCGACGATCCCCTGTTCCACGTCCTCGACGAGCCGCAGCTCTCCATCGTCGCCTTCACCGCCGCCCCGCGCCGGGGGGATCCCGACGCCATCGGGGCCGAGATCCTGCGGCGCGTCAACGCGCGGAAGCGGGTGTTCCTTTCCAGCACGACGCTGGGGGGACGCTACGTGCTGCGCCTGTGCGTCCTGAGCTTCCGCACGCATCTCGAGCGGGTGAAGGACGCGGTGACGGGGCTGAAGGAGGAGGCGAGAAGAGTGGAGGCTTGAAGAACGAAAAGACCCGGAAGCTGCTTCGGCGCGTCGCGCCGCCTCGGATGACCAGTCCGGGGACTTCCGGGTTCGGTCGCCTGCCGGTATTCCCGAAGCGGGATCCAGCTATGGCTTGATGCAGGCCCGCCTAAGGTACAGGCACCTCACGGGTCTCAGATTTGATACTAGGTAAGCTCACTGGACCACCTCCTTCCTCGTGTTCCGCGAATATACTCCCGCCCCCTGCCTCCGGCAAGGAAAAATCGTTGGTCGGCCCGGCGCGAGCGCCCTTGAGCTGGCCGCCCCGCCTGGCGTTTCCCTCAGACTGCCGCCTTGACACCCCGCGGGAGCGGGTGGTAGCTTGCGCCGTTTCGCAACTCAGAGGCCCGGCGCTCTCCGACCTTCGGGAGATCTCCTTGAAACGAACCGGCCGCTCCGGGAAAACCCGGGCGACGTCGCCGCGCTCGATCCTCGCCCGGAGCGCGCTTCTCGCGGCCCTGGCTCTGTCGTCCCGGCCGGCGCTGGCCCAGAGCCTGGCGGGCGAGAAGCACCCGCGGTGGGACGAGCCGGGCATCTTCCGCCACTACCCGCGGGATCGCTCGATCGACGTCAAGCACATGGTCCTGGCCCTTTCCTTCGATGGGCCGAAGGGATGGGTCGGGGGCGACGTGACCTTCACCCTGTCGCCTCTCGCGGAGCCTCTGAGCACCGTGGCCCTCGACAGCGCGGACCTGCGCGTCAGCAAGGTTGCGTCTCCGGGGGCGCCCCTCGGCTTTCGATTGTCGGGAGAGCAGCTTCTCGTCGACCTGGGGAGGAGCGTGCCGCCCGGAGAGGAGGTGACCTTCACGGTGTCGTACGAGGCGAACCCCCGCCGCGGGCTTTTCTTCGTGGGGCCCGATCGCGCGTATCCCGAGAAGCCGCGCCTGATCTACTCGCAGGGCGAGGGGGAGGAAAACCACTGGTGGTTTCCCTGCTACGATTCCCCCAACGATCGCGCGACCTTCGAGCAATTCCTCACAGTGGCCGAGCCGCTCACCGCTCTCGGGAACGGGCGGCTCGTCGACGTGAAGGCGGGCCCGGGAGGAAAAAGGACCTTCCACTTCAAGCAGGAGGTCGCGGCGCCTTCCTACCTGATCTCCGTGGCGATCGGCGATTTCGACATCGTGCGGCAGGATTACGAGGGAATCCCGGTCGAGTACTACGTCCCCCGCGGCACGCCCCGCGAGGCGGTCCTGCACTCCTTCGGAGAGACCCCGGCCATGATGAAGTTCTTCTCCGAGAAGATCGGCGTCCGGTACCCGTACGCCAAGTACGCGCAGAGCGCGATCGTCGACTTCATCTACGGCGGCATGGAGAACATCAGCGCCACGACGCAGACGTTCGAGACGATCCACCCGGCGGAAGTGGAGAAAGAGGCGTCCAGCCGCGGCCTGGTGGCCCACGAGCTGGCGCATCAGTGGTGGGGGGATCTCCTGACGTGCCGGGACTGGGCACACGCCTGGCTGAACGAAGGCTTCGCCACCTACTTCGAGAATCTCTACCAGGAGCAGCGCGCCGGCCGGGAGGAGTTCGAATACGAGATGCTCCAGGACGCGCGGGCCTACCTGAAGGAGGATTCGGAGGAGTATCGCCGCCCGATCGTCCAGCCGGTCTACGCGGACGGCATGGATCTCTTCGACAGCCATCTCTACCCCAAGGGGGGATGGAGCCTGCACATGCTCCGCGGCATCGTGGGCGACGACCTTTTCTGGAAGGCGATACACCGCTACGCGGAGGAGCACCGCGACGGCCTGGTCGTCACGGACGATCTCCGGCGGGCGTTCGAGAGCGTCACGGGACAGAGTCTGGTCTGGTTCTTCGAGGAATGGTTCGATCACGGCGGGCATCCCGAGTACGCCCTCCGTCAGGAATGGGACGGACCGCAGAAGGCGATCCGCCTGACGGTGGAGCAGAAGCAGCAGGTGGACGACGTGACGCCCCTTTTCCGGATGCCGGTGAGAATCGAATTCATCGGGAAGGAGCAGACGCGGGAGTTCACGGTCACGGTGGCGCGGGCGACGGAGGAGTTCTCCTTTCCGTTTCCCGAGCCGCCCCGGATGACCCGCTTCGACGCCGGGGCGCGCATCCTGAAGACGCTCGAATTCGAGCGATCCCTGGAAGAGCTGAAGTACCAGCTCGAGCACGATCCCGACGTGGCCGGACGGACTTGGGCGGCGGAGCAGCTCGGCTCGCGAACCCTGGACGCGTCCGCCGCGCTGGGGCTCGCGGCGCGGCTGGAGCGGGAGGAATTCTGGGGCGTGCGGGCCGAGATCGCCAAGAGCCTCGGGAAGATCCGGCTTCCGCAGGCGCGCGACGCGCTGGTCCGGGCCTTGAGGGACGCCGACACCCGGGTGCGGGCGAGCGCCCTGGACGCCCTGGGGCGTTTCCGGGAGGATGCGTCCGCCGCCGCCGCGATCCGCTCCGCCTTCCGGCGGGAAACGAATCCCTTCGTGCGCTCCGCGGCGGCGAAAGCCTATTCCACCGGCCGCGCGCCGGACGCCTTCGCGCTGCTCAAGGAGGCCGCGGCCATCCCGTCCTACAAGGACGTGATCGCGGTCGGGGCCTACGAGGGGATGCAGGAGCTGGGGGATCCGCGCGCCCTGCCGCTCCTGGAGCAGGGCGCCCGCTACGGCCGCCCCCGGCGGCAGCGGGAGGCCGCGATCCGGGCGCTCGGAAAATTGGCGCGCGGCGAGGCGCAGCGCGACGTGGGCGATTTCCTGATGCCGCTCCTGCAGGATCCGTGGATATTCGCCCGGGACGCCGCGATCCAGGCGCTGGGCGACGCGCGGGAGGAGCGGGCGGTTCCGGCGCTCGCGGACGCGGCGCGCGGCGAGATCGATCCGCGCCTGCGCCGGCACGCCCGCAAGGCGGTCGCGGCGATCCGGAGCGCCAAAGCCGGGACCGCCTTGGAGGACTTGCGAGCGAGGATCGAGCAGCTCAAGGAGACGACCGAAAGCCTGCGCGAGCGGATGAACCGGCTCGAGGGAGAGAAAGGGAAGAGCCTGCCGTGAGCGGGCGCGCCGGGGGGGTCAACGAGGGGGATGGTACCAGTATTCCCGGGCGAACCGGTCGATCTTCTCGGGGGAGAAGAAATACCACCAGAAACTCCGGGCGATCAGCGTGAAGTAGTGCCAGTCGCCGTGGCTGTCGAACTTCCGCGCCGAGGCAATCGCTTTGGCGGCCGTCGCCCGCACCAGACCCTGTCGCCGCCGCTTTCCCAGGCGCCGGAGCTTGAGCAGGAAGCGGACGTCTTCGGCGTACAGCATGTCCTCGTCGTACCCGCCGACGGTCTCGAAGTCCTCCTTCCGGCAAAATACGACCCCCGTGTCCATGCGGGTGGTCCAGACCAGGATCATCAGCACGGCGTAGATGCCCGCGATTCCCGGCGACATTCGCTCCATCGTCGCGCCCGTCGCTCCGCCGACCGCTTCCGGCGAGGCGAGGGCCCGCTCGATCGCGCCGAACGTGTCGGGATGGATCCTGAAGTCGGCGTCCACGAAGGCGAGAATCTCCCCCCGCGCGACGGCGGCGCCGCCGTTGCGGGCGGCGCCGATGACGCGCTTCTCCACGCGGGCGACCCGACACCCCCGCCGGCGGGCCACTTCCGCGGTGCGGTCGCTCGAATCGTTGTCGGCGACGATCACCTCCACGCCCTCCGCGCCCGCGGCGTACCGCGCGCGGGCCGCGTCGACGGTGTCGAGAAGTCGCGGCAGGTAGGTCTCCTCGTTGTAAGCGGGGATGATGAGCGAAACGCGCGGGCGGCCGGGAAACGCGTTCATCACCGTCCTCCGGGACGGGCTGCCGCGGCGCCGCGGCTGACGATCGCGATCTTGTCGACGCCCGCCGCGCTCGCCTGATCCAGGATGCGGACCACCTGGGGATAATCCGCTCCCGGATCCGCCTCGAAGAAGAGAGGCTCTCCGGCCTTCCCCTGGAACGCCGACTTCAAGGCGCTCTCCAAAGAGCCGGGAAGAACCTCGCGGTCGTTCAGGTAGACCTGGTTGTCCGCCGTGACCCGCACGAAGACCCGATCCTTCTTTTCCTTCCCGGCCCCCGCTTCCGAGCGGACGACTTTGGAGATTCCGAGATCGAGCGCCGTCCGGGGGGGCGGCGTGATGACCATGAAGATGATCAGCAGCACCAGGACGACGTCCACCAGGGGGGTGACGTTGATCTCCGAGCGGATGGGAGTGGTGGAGATCCGCGCCCCTCCCGGAACGTGCCCGACTCCTTGCGCCAGGATGCGGCGGGTGGAGACGCCTCCCGGGGAAGCCAGCGCCTCGAGGAAGAAAGTCGAGAAGCGGCGGGCCCGGAACACGGCGAGATCGACCTTGTCGCTGATGAAGTTGTAGGCCCAGGTCGCGGGGATCGCCACGAAGAGTCCGAGGGCGGTGGTGATGAGCGCCTCGGCGATCCCCAGGGAGACGCCCGCCAGGCCCCCGCCGATCTTTCCCAGCGAGTCGAAGGCCCGGATGATCCCCAGCACCGTGCCGAGCAGGCCGACGAAAGGGGCCGTCGCCGAGATCGTGCCGATGATGGGAAGGCCCCGGCGCAGGTCGAGGTTCAGCCGGGCGAGCTGCCGGTCGACGCTCCACCGGGCGAGCAGAAGGCGGCGGTTGATCTCCCATTCCGCCAGCCCGCCGGCCTCGAAGTCGATGCCGCTTTCGCGGACCATCTCCGATTCGGGACACATCGAGCAGCGCTCGGCCAGAGGGACGACCTCCGTGAGGATGCCGCTCTGCAGCGCCGCCTGGGCCAGGGGAACGAACCGATCGGTATCACGGCGGGCGATCCACAGCCCGGCGGTCCGCTCCACCACGATGGCGATCGACGCCAGCGACATCATCCCCAGGAGGAGAATCACCGCCTGCGCCGGGACGCCGAGGGTGGCCCAGAATCGCATCAGCTCGGAGGACACGGGCCGCCGCTCCCTATCTCATTTCCGGAGCCGGTAGCCGGAGCGCAGCATCTGGAGGCAGACGCCGAAGAGGAGCGCGGTGACGATCGACAGCGCCGCGAGGCTCCATCCGGGGTCCACGTCGGAGACTCCGAGGAACCCGTACCGGAGCGCGTTGATCATGTACAGCAGGGGATTGATGAGAGAGACGTTGCGCCAGAAAGGGGGCAGGGTGTCGATCGAGTAGAAGACTCCGCCGAGATAGGTCAGCGGCGTGATGATGAAGGTCGGGAACAGCGCCAGGTCGTCGAATTTCTCCGCCCAGATTCCGGCGGTCACGCCGGCCAGGGAGAACAACGCCGCCGAGAGCAGCGCCACCAGGATCAGGTAGAGCGGATGGGCGAAGGGAGGCGGGCCGAAGAGGCAGGCGGCCGCCAGGATGCACGTTCCCACCAGCAGTCCCCGGAACATCCCGCCGAGCATGTAGCCGGCGATGATCTCGGCGTGCCCGATCGGCGCCATCAGGATGTCCACGATGTTCCCCTCGAACTTCGAGATCATCAGCGAGGAGGAGGGGTTCTGGAAGGAGTTGTTCACCAGTCCCATCATCACGAGGCCGGGGATCAGGAAATGGAGGTAGCTGTGGCCGTGGAAGGAGCCGAACCGGCTCCCCAGCGAGAACCCGAAGATGAAGAGGTAGAGCAACGCCGAGATGACGGGCGCCAGCAGCGTCTGGTTGATGACGATGAAGAAGCGGTGGACCTCGCGGAAGAAGAGGGTCCGAAACGGCAGGGGGAGGAAGCCTCCGGCCAGGGCGCTCATGGGGCGCTTCCCGCGGCGATCTGCCCGGCGGCATCCGGCTGGAGCTTCTCGTCGGTGAGCTGGAGGAAGACGTCCTCCAGGCCGGCTCCTTCCACCTGCAGATCGGCGAAGGCGATTTGGCCTCGCCCCAGGAGCTCGAACAGCCGCTGGAGCGATCCGTCGCCCCGGTCCACCCGCAGCATGGCGCTCGTGCCGTCCGCCGAAAGGGAGGCGCCCATCTCCGCGAGCGGCGCCGGAAGGCGGGGCTGCGGGGAGGCGAATTCCAGCGTGACCTTGCGGTGCTGGATCTGGCGCATGAGGGCGTCCTTGCTATCCAGGGCCACGAAGACGCCGCGATGGATGATTCCGACCCGCTCGCACAGCTCCTCCGCCTCGTCCAGGTAGTGGGTGGTCAGCACGACCGTCGTGCCGGCGGCGTGGACCTGGCGCACCAGGCTCCAGAGAGACCGCCGCAGCGCCACGTCCACCCCCGCCGTCGGCTCGTCCAGGATCAGGATCGGCGGCCGGTGGACCATCGCCTTCGCCACGAGCAGGCGCCGTTTCATGCCGCCGGAGAGCTGCCGGATCGTCTTCCCTTCGTGCTCCTTCAACTCGAGGCGATCGAGCAGCTCCTCGATCCACGGGCCGTTGCCCGTCACCCCGTAGTAACCGGACTGGATCTTCAGCGTCTGCCGCACGGTGAAGAAGTGATCGTAGACCAGCTCCTGGGGGACGGCCCCGAGGAGCGCCCGCGTGATCCGGTAGTCGCGATCCACGTCGTAGCCGAAGATCCGGACTTCGCCGGCGTCGCGCCGGACGAGGCCGGTGAGGAGGTTAATCAGGGTCGACTTTCCGGCCCCGTTCGGCCCGAGAAGCCCGAAGAGCTCCCCCCGGGGAATCGACAGGGTGATGCCGTCCAGCGCGCGAACCGCGCCGTAGCTCTTGGTCGCGCTCCGCACTTCGATGGCGGGGACCGGAGGATCGGGAATGGCGATTTTCTTCACTCGATCGATCAGCCCTTGGACTTCTTGCCGGATCCCGCCGCCGGCGGCTCGCCGGTCCGCGTTCCGGAGAAGGTGTAGTTCACGACGTTGCCGTCGGTCTTGGTCCAGGTCATCTGGCCGCTCACTGTGTCGCCGCTGACCTCGCCATGCCAGTGGATCTTCCCTTCCTTCTTGCTCTCCGTGTCGGCCATGAAGTGGTTCCCCTCCACCTTGTAGGAGGCCGGGCCGAAGCCGTAGGGATCGCATCCGGGGGAGTGAAACTTGCCGCCCTTGAGGATCAGCGTGTCATCCGATTCCTTCTCTCCCTTGGCGGCGGCGTCGGCATCGGGCGTGATCTTCACTTTCCAGACTCCCTCGGCGCCCGACCTGTCTTTGGCGAAGATCGCCGGCGCGGCGGCCGTGGCGGCCAGGACGAGGATCACAACTGCGAGCGCGAGAATCCTATTCCGCATGTCGATTTTCCTCCTCGAAGGGTTGAGAACGGAGGAAGTCTATCGAGGCGGGTGAGGCGAGTCAAAGCCCCGGTGCGGGCCCGCGCGGCGCTCACGAGTCATTCCGGCGCCTTGGGAGGACGTGCGGCTGAAACACTCCGGCGCGGCATTCCCGCGGGGAAGGGCCACTCCGGCCGGTCAGCGCGCCAGGGCGAAGTCCACGATCACGGTGAAATAGACGGCGACGGGACGATCTTGCTGGGTTCCGGGCCGATAGCGCCAGCGCGCCACCGCGGCGCTGGCGGCTTCGCCGAAGCCGACGTGAGGCGGAGTCTCCCGCAAGATCCTCACCGAGGCGACGGTCCCGTCGATCTGGACGATCGCTTCCAGGATCACCCGGCCCGAAACTCCAGCCCGCCGCGCCAGCTCCGGATAGCGGGGGAGGACCTTCGAAGATTCGATCAGGACGGGCTCGGTGACGTCTCCGATGCCGGGCCGCCGGATGGGATCGAGATCGGCCTCTTCGCCGCGGATCCCCGGACCGACGCCCAAGGAGCCGTCGGGATCGCAGCCCTCCCCGGCGCAAAGGGCGCCGCGTCGGCCGCCGGCCTCTCCGTCGAGCGCTCCGGCCGGATCGCCCTGAGGGCTCGTCCCGTCCGAGGTCTCCTGGACCGGACCGGAGGGTGAATCGGCAGGGGGCTGGCTCGAAGCATCCGGCATCTCACGCGGCGGCTCGAGGCGGCGCGTCTCGGCGGGAGGCTGCGACGCGGGGGAGGGGGATGAAGGATGAGGGCGACCGAGCTTCGGCGCCGGACCCCCACCCGTGGAGAGAGGCAAGAAAAACACCGGCGCGATGAGAGGACGCATCTTCGGAAACGCGATCGGGGGGAGCGTCAGGCAGGAAGCCAGGACCAGGCTCACGACTGCCGAGCCATGGAGCAGCAGCGAGAGGCCCGTCAAGGCGGCGCCGAGAGGATCGAGCCGAGGGGATCGAGACGCGGGAAGCCGGTCGAACATCGCGGCACCCTCCAGGGCGACGGATGATGCGACGCGACTTGATCTCCCCTGGCGATCAAATCTACAGCGAAGCGCCAGGAAGCGGGAGGAAAGATGGCGTTCGGTGCTGCAGGGGAGCCGCGAGGCGGCTCGCCTCCTAGCGGCGCTGCTCCCGCCAGAGCCAGCCGGCAAGGGTCGCGCTGATCAGGGCGCCCGGGACGCTGGCCCACAGCGGAATCACCCTCCCTGCTGCGACGATCTCCACGCGATAGAGAAGGCGAAGGAGATGCGCCACCGAAACGAGGGAGAGAAGCAAGACAGATAGCCCGGCGGCCGGCTTCATGGTTGACCCTCCACCCACTGGCAGGCTCCCGGCCCCTGCCGTGACATGCCGACTCCCGTACGAGCCAGAGCCCAAGTCCATCTCTTACGCCGCCAGGGGTCTATCCTTCACGCTTCCAGGGCGCCGGCCGCCGCCTCGTAGGCCGACGGCTTGACCCACAGGATCGCCCCGAACCGGCCGGCTCCGCCGCACACCGCGTCCAGAGCGGTGATGTTGATCTGCGCCTCCGAGAGCCGCCCGACGATTTCCGCGACCGCTCCCGGCCGGTCGGCCCCGTCGACCAGGAAGCAACGCTTCCTCTCGCTGAGGGAGATTCCGGCCTGGCGGGCGGCGGCGAGGAATCTGTCGCTGTCGGAAGGAACGAAATCGATCTGGGTCTTGCCCCCCGAAACGGGGAAGGCCGAAAAGGCCAGCAGGCTCACGCCCGCCTCCTGCAGACTCTTCAAGAGGCGGTGTCCCTCTCCCGGAAGATCGGGGACGGTGGTGTAGAAGTAATCGATCCGACGAGCCGTATCGGTCATGCTCCACCTCGAAGGTCGGAACGTGAGCGGCCCGCTCGAACGGCGCGGGCTCCGCAATCACCGGTCCGCAGCCAGTCCCGAAAGGCCGGCGGCCGGCTAGTGTCGCGTCTCAAAAATCATGTTACATTCGGCCCCCGATCCATCCCGGCTCGCCGCGTTGCGCCTCGCTTGCGTACCGCCTTGGGTACGCGACGCTCTGGCGCGCCTTGCGATCCGGGCGCCTCGGCGACCTCGGT
>DASYRE010000018.1 GCA_036004685.1 Candidatus Polarisedimenticolia bacterium
GATCGGCTGGTCCAGGTGCCAGAGAATGCGGGGATAGTCGCGCTTGAAGTCCTCGGCCGTGGGCTGCACGACCACCTGTTTGGCCCCGACGTGTCGGGCCACGGTTTGCGCGTGCTCGAACTCGTCGTAGCGCGGGCCGTAAGGGTAACGGCATGAGAAGACGACGTCCGGTTTGGCCAGGCAGGCGATCAGCGAGGAATCGAGGCCGCCGGAGAGGAACACGCCGACCGGGACGTCGCTGCGCAGCCGCAGCTTCACCGCGTCCTCGAGCAGCCACCTCAGCTTCTCGACGTAATAGGCTTCCTTCTCGTAGGGGCCGTCGAAGGAGGGGATTTCCCAGTAGCGCCGCACGCGCGCCCTCTCCCCGTCGTAGCGCAGGAAGCAGCCCGGGGGAAGGGTCAGAATGCCCTTGAACAGGGTCTGCTCGTCGATTGACGTCTCGAACGCGCCGTACTCCTCCGGCAGCGCCGGCTCGGCGTCGAGCAGGGTAAGGAGGCTCTTGATCTCCGAGGCGAAGGCGAAACGGATCGGCCCCCGGGGCAGGGAGTAGTACAAGGGCTTTTCTCCCATCCGGTCCCGGGCGAGGAACAGCTCCTTCCCGTTCCAGATCGCGAAAGCGAACATGCCGATGAAGCGTTCCAGGCAGCGCTCCCCCCACTCGGCATAGGCGTGCAGGATGACTTCCGTGTCGGACTGGGTCCGGAAACGGTGGCGCTCCTCCAGCTCCTTGCGGAGCTCACGGTAGTTGAAGATCATCCCGTTGAAGACGAGGGTGAGCCGGCCGTCCTGGGTGCTCATCGGTTGCTGGCCGGTCTTGAGATCGATCACCTTGAGCCGCCGGCTGCCCAGGCTGACGGCGCCCGAGGTCAGGGTGCCGGAGGCGTCCGGCCCCCGGTGGAACAGAATCTCGGTGGCGTCCGAGATATCGGCTTTCCCCCAGATTCCCGCGATGCCGCACATGCTTGCTCCGCCGCCGGACACGCCGTCAACGGCGCTTCCGGATCCGATATTCGTAGAACGCCTTCGGGAGGTCGGTCGCGGCCTTCAAGGAGAAGATCACGGGGCGCTTGATGAACGACTCGCCCGCGTGCCGGCGGAAGAAAGTGATCGGCACCTGCCGGATCCGGTACCCCTTGAAGTGAGCCGCCACCGTGATCAGGCTCTGGAAGGAGAAGTACTTCTGTTCATAGTCGAGAATGTCGGCGAAAACCTGTCTTTTATAGCATATGAAGCCCGACTTGACGTCCTGAAGGTTCATGGAAAAGATCCATTGAAGGATTTTGGAGAGGCCGACACTGAGAACGTCCCGGAGATAGTTCGGCTCCTCGCGGTCCTTGCGCCATCCCTGGACGAGATCCCAACCCCCGGAAGCCATCTCCCGGTAGAGGGGCGGGATGTCCTCCGGCGCGTATTGCAGGTCGGCGTCGGTGGTGAGGACGAGATCGCCCTTCGACGCCGCGAGCCCGCTCCGCCATCCCTCCACGATCCCGCGATTCACGCGATGATGGACGGGCCGGACGTTTTGGAACTGCCTCGCCAGCTGGTCGATGAGGGCGGCTGTTCCATCGCGGCTCCCGTCGTTGACCAGGACGATCTCCCCGGGGATGCCTGCCGATCCCATCGCCTGGTTGATGCGATTCACCAGCACGCTGAGATTCTTCTCTTCGTTGAAGCAGGGGACGACCACGCTCAGCGTCGGACCGGGCTGCAGCCCGGCCCGCGGGATCTCCACCGAGGTCGTCTCGCTCTCCATCCCTCCTCCGCCCGCGGAAAGTCCCGTAACCCTACCATAACCCCGAGAGCCGCTGCGGAGACTCAGCTTCCCGTGGCGAGGGACACGGCGCTCGAATCCTCGCGGGCCAGCGCGGAGAAGAAATCCCGCAGCGCGGGGAATTCCTCGGGACGAATCTCGCGCCGCGAGACCTTCAAGGAGCGCTTCACGACCAGCAGGTCGCCCTCGGGGTCGTGCGACAGCTCGTAACTCGTAGAGGCCTGAAGGCCGGGGCCATCCTGCTTCCGGTCCGCCGGCACCTTGGCCAGGGTCCTTCCCGGCGGCAGGCGCAACCGAACCTCCGAGGTCTGCTTCGAAGTGGGCCGTGACTCTCAGAGGGTCGCCCGGTACCCTTCAGGGAAGTCGTCGGCGGAAGCCGCCCCATCGCGACCCTTCTCAAGCAAAAGAATGCCGACAACGAGGAGAAGGCCGTGTTGCTCGTGGCGGCGCTCCGCTCTCTCGGGCTCGAGGGGTTCCCGGCACTCGTCTCGGGAAGGGACGGCGGGTCGGTGAACCCGAAGTTCTTCAGTCTCTCCCAGTTCACGCACACCGTGGCGGTCCTGCCGGGGCCCGGCGGCGCGCTCCAATACCTGGATCCCACGGTGAGCTACGCCCCTGCGGGCTTCATGCCGTGGCAGGACTCCGGCGCGGACGCCCTGCTTCTGAAGGACGGAGAGACCGGTAAGGTCGTCGAAGCGGATCGAACCGCGGTCTCTTTCCAAGCGGAAGGAGCGTCGAATTGAGATGAGGAGTGCGTGAAGGGCCGGAGCCTCAATGCGATTTGAGCACGGCGCCGAGCGGGCCGCCGAGGAAAGGAAGGGGATTCACGGGATGCCCGTCGCGCCGGACTTCGAAGTGCAGGTGGGCGCCTTGCGCGTTTCCTGAAACGCCGACTTCCGCGATCGGAGTTCCCGCCTGGACCTCCGAGTCTTCCGGCACCAGGATCTTGCTCGCGTGGGCGTAGAGCGTCGAAATCCCGCCCCCATGATCGATGATCACCGTCTTTCCGTACCCCCGCTCCTTCCCCGTCCATCGGACCCGCCCGGGAGCCGCCGCTTTCACTTCCTCGCCGATCTCGCCGTCGATGTCGATTCCCTGATGGGAACCGTTCGGCCGGATCGATTCGTACGTGGAGGTGATCTTCCCTTCGATCGGCCACACCAGCGGCGGCCTGCCGGCCGGAGGAATCTCGAGCGGCGCCGAGGCGCCCGGAACGAACAGCGCCTTTCCCGCAGGGATCGTCGCGGGATCGGTGATTTCGTTGACCTCGCTCAGGGCCTGCAGCGGAACGCCGTAAGCCTTCGACAGGGAATAGAGCGTCTGCCCGCGCAGGAGGACGTGACAGACCCCTCCCTTCTCCGCGATCGATTGACCGGGAATCCCGGCCAGGGCCAGGAGCGGCCATGCAGCGGACAAGATCGTGATGAGGGTCAGTCTCTTCCCGGAAGCTCGAAAAGACATGCGGCAGCATTATGGAGCCATCCAGTCCGTCCGTCCACCCCTGGAATGAAATTTTTTCGTTGACGAAACCAGCCGGTCGGGCTAGCTTGAAGCTCCCATCCGGTCGACGGACCGCGTTTGAGCGGCGCACTCCCCGCCAGCTTGGCGGATTTCCCCGAGGCTCGCTATGAGAACCCTGCGATATCCCTCGGCAACCCCGGCGTTGCTTCCATCAGCGTCGGGGATCTCCGTGCTTCAATTCAGCACTTTCGTCATTCTCCTGGTTCTCGCGACCTCCACGGTTTCGGCAGCCGTTCGAACCAGCGCGAAGTCGGGGCGGTGGAGAGCCGGGAGCACCTGGATAGGCGGCAAAGTCCCTTCCGCGACGGACGAAGTCGTGATCGCCTCCAACCATCAGGTCGAATTCGATGGACCCGCGAACCATCAGGATGAATGCGCGAAGCTCACGATCCAGGCTGGCGCCATGTTGTATTTCAGCCCGAGCGCGACCAGTTTCCAGGTCGGCGGAAACGGACCGGGAGTCCCGGGGGGGATCGACGTCGCGGGTGTTCTGACGGTTCGCGCCGGAGTCACCGTGGAGATCGATCCCGACGGGAACGCGGCCGCCGAGGAAGATGGGGTGACCGTCCGGGCCGGTGGAGAACTGAGGATGCTCGGAACCGTCATTCACCAGGGTCAGGCGGCGACCGTCGTGTCGGACGACAACACCTCGAACATCGCGTTCAGCGATCCCGCTTTGTCGATGGGCTCCCAGACCGCGCCGTATCGCGTCGTCTGGAGATCGGGGCAACGCAAGGGCCGCTGGTACGACATCGCCTCCTTTTCGCAAGGAGTCCTCAGTCTCGATTATCGGAGCCGGAGCAACGCGGAGCGACTGGGCGAGCCCGATTATCGTACGGGTCTCGCCTCGGTTTCGGGACGGACCGTCACGGGGAGCGGAACCCAGTGGACTGCCGCGACCGGGGACGGCTCGTGGTGGTGGTGCGCCGCGGACGGCATCCAGAGGAGAGTCCGGATCGTTCGAGTGATCTCGCCCACGTCGCTGTGGCTGGCCAAAGACTATGGGCCCTCCGCCTGCTCCTTCCCCTCCTCGTACGTCTTGAGGGACGAAAACCAGCCTTCCGCGGCGGCCGATTCCTCCGAGAGGATCCTGCCTGGCGATTCCTACCAAGTCATTCTTCCCGCCACGCTGCGCAGCCGGAACGGGTCCGACGACAACTTCGACGAACAGATCTTCGTGCGCCTGGAGAGGGGATCGACCTACCTGTTCTGGAACGCCTCCTTCGAGTCGTTGGGGAAGGAGGCCTGGAAGCCTTCGGCAGGCAGCGGCATCCGTATCGTCGGGTTTCAAGGCCCAGCCTCGAAAGGCATGATCAACACGGTGGAGATCTATCGTTACGGAGGTGATGCGGCCATCGAGTGGGAGGATTCCGGCAACTTCGACGCCGACTGGCTGTTCCTTCATTGGGCGCATCCCATGGTCACGCGGAACGAGGGACACGGCGTCAAGATCCAGACTACGACGCCCGAGGGCTCCGCCGACAACGTCCGAATCAGGAACGCCCGGTTCGACCGGACCAACGACGATTTCGTCTGGTGGAACACCCCGTGTGGCGGCACCTCCGGCGTGTACGACAGCATCGGCAAGTACTGTCCCAAC
>DASYRE010000019.1 GCA_036004685.1 Candidatus Polarisedimenticolia bacterium
CGCTGAGGTCGCCGAGGCGCCCGGATCGCAAGGCGCGCCAGAGCGTCGCGTACCCAAGGCGGTACGCAAGCGAGGCGCAACGCGGCGAGCCGGGATGGATCGGGGGCCGAATGTAACATGATTTTTGAGACGCGACACTAGTTGACCGAGCCAACGTCGCTTGTCCGTAAGAGGACGAAGGTGCAAGACGACTCGGTCGGTTTTTGCACCTTTCGACACGCCAGGATCCCGCGGCGGATGATGCGCGCGTCGCCCGGCTCGGGAAACTCCATCTTGAAAGCGACTTTCTTCAGCGACTCTCCCAGAGGCTTGAGTGTCTCGTCGCCGCGGATGAACCGGACTTCCGCGACCTTGGGTCCCGGCACCAGGGCCACGAAGAAGTCGGCGTCGCCTTCGCCTTGCGCCCCGGGAACCGAATAGGAACGAAGATTGCTCAGTCGTTCCTGAATCCCGTTGAGATTCGTCTGCACCTTGCTCTCTCCTACCAGAGCGACCAGGTGCTTCCTGCCCTCCGGATGGGGCGAGAAGGCTTCTGCCGCGAACGCGTAATACTGCAGCGCCAGCTCCCTCTTCCCCGTTCGCTGGTACGCCTGTCCCAGGCGATCGGCCGTCAGGCCTTTCTGGGACAATTCCCATGCCGCGGTGAGGTAGCGCAACGCCGAGGTTGTGTCGCCGGCCTGGAAATGGACCCATCCCAGGGTGTCCCAGCACACCGCGAGAAGCTCCACCATGGCCAGGTACTCCCGTCCCAGACCCTCGAGGCGCGCCTTGCGCAGCACGGACGTCACGGAAGCCACCGCCGATTCCGCGTATTCCTTGGCTTGGTCGAGGTGGATCTTCTTCTCCGCCAGCTCGGCGGCGACATGGTTCAATACGATGGGGGACGGCTCGAGCTCGACCGCGCGGCCGAAGGATTCCTGTGCCTTCTCCGGCTTGTTCAGCCTCATCTGCACGGAGCCGAGCTCCATCTGGAGCAGCGCGTCTTCGGGCGTGATGGAGGCGCCTTTTTCGAGTTCCGGCTCCGCCTCTGCGAACTTCTCCTGGTCCAGCAGCAGCATCCCCAGATTCCGATGCGCGTACTCGTCGAGCGGGACGATTTCGATCTGCTTCCGATATGCCCGCTCGGCCTCGTCATAGCGTCGCCGGCCGCTATAGACTTGACCCAGATTGTTATAGGCCTCGGGGCTGTAGGGATCGAGCTCCACCGCTTTCTTCAGTGCCGCTTCGGCCTTGTCGAGCTCCAGGAGCTTGAGGTAGGAGCGGCCGAGATCGTTGTACGCCGACTTGTGGGCCGGCTCCGCTTTGATCAGTCGCTCGAGCAGGTTGACGGAGGTTTGATACTCGCGGTTCTGATAGGCGGCGTCTGCCGCCTCCAGGAGCTCGTCGGACTTGCCTCCTTTCAGGTCGCCGGATCCGGCGCCCTCCTTGACTTTGACCGCGACCTTCTGCTCGGTGTCCGCGATCACCGCGCGGCGAAATGCCTGGAAATCGCTCCGTCGCGCCCCGGGCAATTCCTCCACTTGCACACCGAGGATGCGCTCGCCGGTCACCGTCGATCCGTCGATCTGGTACTTCGAGGCGTACTGCCCGTAATCGCGCTTCAGGTCGACCGCCAGGGGCAAGTGCATCTCGAACTGTCGAGGGACCTGCAGCTTCAGGTGGTATTCGAGATGAACGGACCCCAGAGTGATGGGCTCACCCTCAGCGATATCATCGGGATCGATGAGCTGCAACTGGCTGAATGGAAGCGGGAACGCCGCGTCCTTGCCGAAGGTATTGAAGTAGTTCAGCTTGGTGATATGGAATCGGTACTCCAGAGGCTTGGACGTATCGGTGAGGGAGGAGAATTCCGGCTCGGAGATCTCCCCTTCGATCCCGGCGGAAGAGGCCATGTATTCGAGCATCTCCTTCCACTTGGATTGCGGGATCGCGCGCGCGCCCAGGCGGCCCAGGACTTCGAGGTCACCGCGGAACGTGAGCCGAACGTCGGCCTCCAGCGTCCCCAGATCGTTCAAAGTCCCTTCGATCGTCGTCGCCATGGTGTTCGGGATGGCGGGATCGGCGGGAGTTCGCCGCAGCTCCGACTTGCCCTCTCCGGCCACCACCAGGGACTCCTTCTTTCGCACCGGAGGCAGCAGCATCCGGAAAGGAGCCAGCTCGGTGGTCGTATCCAGCCAGATCTCCTCATCCCCTAGCCGCACGAAGCTGATGACGTGATCGAATTGCTGCGGGGAGGGAAAGTCGGCGTCCACCTTGTGGGTGGCGGACGTCAACGCGGCACGCAGGTGGAGTCCGGCGGCCTCCCCCATGGCCGCCAGCAGGGTGTGCTTGTCCTTGCAGTCGCCGTACTGGTTTCCGAAGACTTCGGCGGCGGCATGGGGCTGATATCGCCCGAGCCCGAAGGAAAGACTGACGTACCGGTAATTCTGCGCGACGTACTGGTAGATCGCGCGGAGCTTCTCCAAGTCTCCGGCGGCCCCTTGCGTGATCTCCCTGACCTTTGCCGCGATGGCCTCGCTGGGAAGACGGCGGTCGCGCTCGAGCTTCGCGTACCAGTCCCCGACCTCTCCCCAGTTCTTGAACGTGCTGACCTGCACCGCGGGGCTCTCCGGCTCCTTCTTCGGCTTTCGTTTCTTGCCGCTCGTCGGCGCGTCGTCCCCCGCCTCCAGGTGCGCGGTCTTCCATTGATAAACTCGCCGTCCGTCGGCCTCGCTCACCTGTGGCTTGAATTCGGGGCGGGTTTTGACGTTCACATACTTGGCGGTGGGCAAGTCGACTCGGAGCTCTTCGTTCCTGACGATGACGGAGCGATTGAAGTCGTAGGCCCACCAGAAATGATTCGGCTCCAGGGGCGCAAGCTGATCGAACTGAAGCTCATATTCCAGAATGTCTCCCGGGCGGAGCGATGGGACGACGATGTGTTTTTGTCGGATATCGCTGTACATCGGCGCGAACTGAGAGATCGGCGAGGACATGTCCTGGACGGCGCCTGCCGGAATCTCGACCCGGGTCCCGTCCGGCTTGACGACGCGGCCTTTGATGGCGAGCCGCTCGAAATCGGAGTTATAAGAAAGGACCACCTGTCCGAATTGCCGAACCCCCCCTTCCGTCTGGACGAGGATGCGCATTTGGACGGTCTTCGAGCCGGTTCCGTCCGCTTCGAAGCGGACCGAAGTCTTCTGCGTCTCGATGATGATTGGCTCGCGGGAGAAGTCCGTGGGGGAGGGCTTGGCCGGCGCGGTTTGCGCCATGGCGAAAGGCGCCATCAGCCAAGCAAGAACGAGAACGATTCCTGCCTTGAGTCCCATGGCGATACTGCAAGTCGGATCCGGAGCCGAATCTCGGTATCGATCGGACATCATGAAGACCCGCCTCGGCCGTCCGGAGCCGGACTCAAGAGAATCCCTGGCAGCATGCAGGGGTAGGGACGATACGCACGGACAGAAGCTGGAGCTTCTCGGAAATCCGTCAGGATCCCGGGCGTCGTGGCCTACGCTCTGACTCTGAATGAGCGGCCATTCTAGCACTGCGCCGCCCGGCCCGGCCCAAAAAGTTCAACACTGTCGGCTTCCCGATCCGCGAGGCTACTTTCCCGCCAGCAGCGCCTTGTGGTCTTCGGCGCGCCGCTGGAGCAGGCTCGCGAGGTCCCGCTCGAGGTGGATGAGCTTCTCGAAGGCCTGCATCACCTTGGGATCGGCCATCGCCTCGGGATCGTGGTGCCCCATCGGCAGGTCCCAATAGCCGACCATGGCGTCGGCGACCGCCGTCAGCTGCAGCGCGATCTCCCGGTGCTCGCGGGCGAGCTTTTCGTAGGCGTCGTACTCGTGCTTCGATCGCTCGTCGTTCCTGTCGAGCGCATCCAAGTGAATCTCCAGGTTCTCGGCCACGGAGGCGATCACCTCTCCGAGCTTGGCCGGCAAGGCGGCGCTCTCGGCGAGGCCCTTCCCACAGGTCCTCTCCTTCTCCTCGGCGGGGGCTTCCGCGATCTCCTTGATCTTCGGCAGCACGCGGTCCCAGATCTCGGCGCTCAGATTGCGGTATTTCTCCCCCTCTTCTATGGCCGAGAAATCGCCCTGCAGGACGTGCAGGGTCGTCTTGCCCTTCGCCTTCTTCAGCTCGCAGGTGATGCCGTCGTCTTCGGTGAGCTGCGGCGCGTCCCCTTTGCGCACGTCGAAGACGGTGAAGCGCAGCAGCTTGTTCGGCTCGAGGGCCGTGACGCTTCCCTTGACGACGGTGTTGCCGTCCTCGCCCTTCCAGAGGACGGGAGCGCCCAGCTCCCAGGCCGATTCGATATGGAATTGCGGGCCGCCGCTGGAGAACTCGCGGGCCCATGCATCGGTGTTCTCGCGCTTGGTCAGCGCGTTCCACACCTTGGGAGCCGGAGCGTTGATCGTGATCTTCTTGTCGACGAATAGTTTCGGCATGTTCCTTCCTTTCCGCGCCGGACGGGATCCTCAGACGGCCCGGCGCAAGTACAGAGCGGCGAGAGCGTACGCGAGGCCCGCGCCGGCGATCGGGCCCATCAACCGGATGCCGTGCCCCGACGACGCCAGCGGCATCCGTGACATCACCATACATGCCACGGCGCCCATCGACCACAGCGAAAACGCCAGAAAAGCGCGGCCGCGGAGGCTCCAGAGCGCCTCGGCCGCGATCAGGCCCAGGAAGCAAAGGGCGGCGGAGGCCAGCAGGAACTTGTCTTCCAGACGCAACCGGGGCCGCGAGGCGGCGCGGTAGAGCATCAGGGCGGAGAATCCGACGACGAGGAGGGCGATCGCGCTTACCCCGAGGGGCCTCTTCACGCTCTCTTCCACCTCCGAATCGCGGCGCTTTCGGCCTTCGAGAATCCCGGTCCGACCATTTCGTCCTGCGCGCGCGCATTCTCCCGGCCGCCCGGGCTCAGGAGGCGGCCCGATTCATTCTTTTCACCGACTGCTGGACGAGCTTCTTCAAGGTCGGAAGATCGACGTCCTCGAGCCGCTTGATGTAGAGGCACGCCTGGCCCGTCTTGTGCTTGCCCAGCTTCTTCAGCAGATCGGCCGACTCGCCGAATCCGGGCATGATGTAGAGAGTGAGGTTCTGCTTACGCGGCGAGAACCCGACGAGGCAGGAGTCGCCTTCGTGCCCGCTGGCGTACTTATAAGGATAGCTGCCGAAGCCGACGATGCTGGCGCCCCACATCTTCGGCTCCTTGCGGGTGGCTTCCCGCAGGAGCTTGACGAGAGCGATCGAGTCCTCGCGCTGGCGCGCGTCGGGGATGCTCTTCAGGAAACCCGCCACGCTGCGATCGTTCTGCCTGGTCTTCAACTCCGCCATCTTCCCCTCCCGTGGCGTTGAAACATGGTGCAATCTCACGATGCATAGGGACGCGAACCGCCCGCCATGCTCCAGCCGGCGTGTCAAAGCCGCGCTTCGGCGATCTTCCGAGACGCCGGATTCCGGCGCATCCGCAGGCTGGAACGCCATCGAGGTCGCGGCGAGCCTGGCGAGGCGGAGAGCCGATGCCTTCATCGGGTCCTGGAGTCAGTCGGAATCGAAGGAGGAGTTGATCTCGTCGAAGGGGACGGCCCCGGCGAGCGACTTGAAAGTCCCCTTCTCGGCGATCTCCCGCGCGGCGGCGAGGAAGGCCGCCCACGCCGCGCGCGCCAAGGCGCCCCCGACGCTGATCCGGCGGACGCCGAGCGCGGCCATCTCGGAGACCGTCGTGAAGTCGCTGCCCACCAAGACGTTCACCGGCTTGGGAGCGACCGCCCGCACCAGCGCTACGATGTCCTCGGTGGAGCGGAGCCCGGGCGCGTACAGGCAGTCGGCCCCCGCCTCGGCATAGGCCGCAAGCCGCCGGAGCGTCGCCGCGAGATCCGGGCGCCCGACGATGAATCCTTCGGAGCGCGCCGTGAGCAGGGCGCCCGTCCCGCCGGCGTCGATCTCCCGCCGCGCGGAGCGCACCCGCTCGACGGCGAGGGCGAACTCGAAGAGGGGCTCCGCGGGATCGCCCGTGGAGTCCTCGATGGAGAGTCCCGCGACGCCGGTCGCCGCCGCCGCGGCGGCATTGGCGCCGACCGTCTCGGGCGCGGTCGCGAAGCCTCCCTCGAAGTCGGCGTGGACCGGAACAGCGACGCCGCGGGCGATGCTCCGGAGATGGCGCAGCGTCTCCTGAAGCGTCATCCGAGTGTCGGGCCGGCCGCGCGACCAGGCGAAGCCGGAGCTGGTCGTGGCGATCGCCGGAAAGCCCAGCTTGGCGAGCAGCAGCGCGCTTCCCAGATCCCACGCGTTGGGGATCACGAAACAGCCCGACTCGTGGAGGCGCCGCAATTCCCGGCAGCGATCGACCGGTTTCTTCCGGGGCGTCTTCTTTCGAGGCTCCTTCATTTGCGGCTCTCGTGGACGCTGCTTCGGGGGTCCTGGGGCCGCTCCAGCGAGCCGCGATTCCATTGGCCCAGGCCGGCGGCGGCCTCGTAGGTGGTCTCCAGGAAATCGAGGAGCGCCTGATCGGGAGACGGCGATTCCCGGACGACGTCATAAGGAAGAATGAACTCGCGCAGATCGTTGCTGTAGAAGGCCCCCGCCGGCCTTACCGGCGCCGCCGCGAATCCGGGAGGCTCCGGATAGGCATAAGAATAAAACGCGGCGTACGGGATCGGTCCTCCGCCCGCCCAGAACCCGCAGCTGCTGACCTCCTCCGAATAGGCGTCGCGCGCGACCCAGTCGGGCAGGTTCGGGACGCCGCCGGGATGCTCCGGCGCCGGCCTGCCGGAGAAGCGGGTGACGGCCAGATCGGCCGAGCCCCAGAAGAAGTGGATCGGGCTGCATTTTCCTCCGAAGCGCGCCCGGAAGATCTTCAAGATGCGGTCGGACTGCAGGAGGATCCGCCAGAACCGGTTGGCATACTCCGCGTCGTAGGCGCGATGAGTTTCGTCCTTGTCGAAAGGGATCGCCTCGGGAACCTCGTTCGGCTTCCGGTGGATGCCGACGTGCAGATCGAGCCGGTCCAGCTCCGCCATGAGCCGCGCGTAGAAGACCGCGACCGTCTGCGGCTCGAGCGGGAAGCCCCCGGCGCGCCCGTCGCTGTTGGCCACGACCAGCCGGTGATCGACGAAGTCGAAATCGATCTGGAAGATGCGCTCGCCGTGCGGGATCGTCCTGGTCGTCAGGCCCCGGGCCGTGACGTAGAGCGCGACGTGCCAGGAATGGTTCGTCCAGGGCGTCTGGGTGAGCCGAACCTTCCCGACGACTTGCGTCCAGAGGTGCAGGGTCGCGCAGGTATCCTGCCACTCCTCGAGAGGCAAGGGCGGCCAGGCTTCCGAGGCCGAGGCTGAAGAGACCACCATCATCCCTCCCTAATCCGTCCGCCAAGGGAACTGCACCCTGGATTCGAGGACCTGATCGACCACCATGAGGTAGGAGCTCGATCCCAGGTGGCCATAGCTTCCGGGGCCTTCGATCCGGCCCTTCCATCGAACCCGGTATTCCCGGTCGGCCTTGAAGCGACCGAACAGGGCGCCGTGGACCGGCTCGGCCCAAAGGTCGCGGATCTCCGGGACATTTCCTTGCGGCTGCGGAACGGTTCCCTCGTCCGGCTCGAAGCAGCAGCGCTCGTAGCCCCACGAGAAGCTGCCTAGGAACTCCCCTTCGATCGTCATGAAGAGCGGCTCGGCGAAAAACGACGCGTCCGAGTCGACGTCGACCGTCACGCTCCTGCCCCGCTCGACCAGGACCTCCTTGGCGGCGATCTCCCGGGTCTTGAGCAAGCTGCACGGGGCCCAGAACCTCACGACGATCTCGTTGGATTCCCAATCGTAGGGGAAGTAGGGAAGGTCGTAGCGGCCGCCTTGATCGGTCCGGACCCGGAAGGTCCTTCCTCGGACGGAGACCTCGACGCCGGGCCAGGGCCGCCCGCGATCCGTGACCGTGCCCCGGATGCGCGCCAGGAGCTTTTCCGCCCTGCTCCGCTTCATTCCCACGGCCTTCGCAGAATGAGGAAGGTGAGATAGTGGGTCACCAGCAGCGCCGGAACCCAGAACGCCGGGATCCAGTAAGCGGCGCCCATGTAGTCGGGCGCATGATAGACCGTGGCGAGCGTGATGGCCACAAGGAGATCCAGCGTTCCAAAAACGTTGAAGGCCCACACCATCGCGCGCGCCGACTTCGAGCCCGAGATGACGGCCGGGATGCAGGCGAACGCGAGCAGCGAGGTCACCAGATCCCCGATCGCGGCGGGATAGGAAAATTCATGCGGCATGCCCGAGTAGGTGGCTCCGGTCGTCAGGAACATCAACCCGAGGTGCCGGAGCGAATGCAGCAGGAGGATGGGAAGCAGGGCTCGGCGAGGGTTCAGCTCGGGCAGTTTCGGGACCAGGTAAATCCGGGCCGCGACATAGAAGACCACGGTCGTGCCGATGAGATTGATCGTCAGAATCCGGCCGAGGAATCCCTGCATGACTGCTCCTTGGTTCCTTGCCCCAGAATCGCGCCGGTTCGCTTTCTATTCCCGGTGCTCGCGGCCTCCCGGGGGATTCGACCAGGCTCCTTCGTCCGATCGCCACTCGCCCCGGGGCGCTTTCAGTAATGGACGACCATCGGAAGATCGGGCCGCAGGTTCTTGGTGACGCCCTTCTTCCCTTCGTCGAGCGTCACCTCGAGGAGCCATTGGTTGCCGACGTCGAACTTCACCTGTCCCAATCCGGCGAGGTAGGAGGCGGCCGGCGGCAGGCCGGCGGCGCTCGGCGCGACGACGCGCAGGCCGGTGAGACGGCGCGTGCCGTTCGGATGGCGGAAGATCGCCCCCTTGACGGGATCCCGCAGAAGAGCCTCGTTGTCGCTCTCGGGCGTCTTCGGATGGGAAGCGATGGACAAGGAAACGGCCTTCGGCGTCTCCTTCGGCGTCAGAATCTCGATGAAGCCCCCTTTCTCCATCCAGTCCGCGGAGACTCTCCAGGTCTCGAAAGGGAACTTCGCGGGCGTCGCCGCGGTGCGATCGAAGACAATCCCGATGGGGGAGTAACCGGTCTCGCGCCACGCCGACTTCGAGCGGAACTTTTCCGCGCCGGCGCGCGTCGCCGGCGACACCGGCACACCGGGATCGGGGTAGATCAGCTCGAGAAAGCCGTTCAGCAGCTCGACCGTGACCGACGCGGTCCCCTGGCCGTCGTGACGGTTGACCGTGGGCGCGACGCGGAAGCCCGCCTTCTCGAGAGCCGCGCGCTCAGGCGCTCCCGTCTTGACGACGATCCAGCAGTGGCTGAGGTTGAGAGGAGGCGCCCCGCTCTCCGCCGCGAAGGCCGGGCCGAGAGCGCCGAGGATCAATGCCGCGAGCCAGAATCGCATCGCTCTGCTCCTACGAAGAAGGGCACTCCCCCATCGCCTCGGACGAGTGGAGGCAAATCGTCCCCGTCCCGTCGTTCTCTCTGGCTGCGCCCTGCAGGTGTCGTGGCAACGGCTGCAGGCAAGCACCATTCACGATGGGCTGTTATAGCAGATTTCCGCGTTTCCGGAGAATGCGGGCCGCCGAACGCGGATCAGGGGCAGGTCTGGTTCGCGGAGCGGGGGTAGGTCACCGGGTCGGAGGCTTCGCCGAGCGAGCCGACGAGGGAGCCTCGCTGTCCGGCGACGAGATAGAAGAGGTCGCCGCCGGCGGGGGTCAGGCTCGTGCCGGCCGAGGCGATGCCGCACACGATCGGGGCGGTGTTGGAAGGGGTGACGCCCGCTCCGGCGAGCGCGGCGATGGAGCCCTGGTAGAGGCGGTACGAATCGGCCATGACGCCCAGGCTTTCCCAGGCGAAGGTGACGACGCCGGTGCCGGCGTCGCGCGTCAGGGTCAGGGGCGCGCCGGACCCGACGCCGCTGACCTCGGGCGGGGGGTTCGCGCCGATGCAAGTGTTGCAGGCGGGTGCGCTCTCGCGGGTGATGTGCAGCGCCCAGGAGTGCAGCGTCGCCTGGGAGCACGGGCCCTTCGGGCCGCCGCCGGTGCACTGGATATTGTTCTTGTCGGCGACCCGGAGCGTCCAGACCCCACCCGCGTCCTCTCCGGCGTACTGATTCATGCTGCCGATCTGGGCGAGCCGGTTGTTGGGATAGTTCGTGATCAGCGACTGGCAGGGCAGCGGGGCGTTGTGAACCGGAACGCCGGTGCCCTGCGGAGAGAGCAGGTTCAGCGTGTAGTCGTCGAACAGGAACGAGGAATCGGAGCTGGTGATATTCACGTCCATCGTGACGCTGCGGATCGTCCCGGCGGCCGCGGAGGGCGTGGTGAACTGGCTCGGATTCGCCACGTCGTCGTTCACCACCCCGGTCGTCCCGGTCAGGTTCTGCGTGGTGACCGTCTTCGATCCGACATCCAGACGGACGGGCACCGCGAAGCTTCCCTGTCCCGTCGTGACGTTCAGGGTCAGGTCCGCGGCGGTGCCGCAGGGGACGCTGTCGGAGACGGCGACCGTGAGGGTGTTGCCGGCGTTCGGATTGCCGACGCCCCCCGCGGATATGTCGGCGTAGGCGGTGCTGCCGTCGACGATGGTCACGCCCGCCGTTTGAGAAGCGAGGCTGGCCGTCACCCCCGTCGCCGCCGCGTTCCCGGAGTTCGCCAGCGGCACCGAGAAGACCGCGTTTTCCCCGGGATCGATGACGGTGTCGCCTCCCGAGCCGGTCCCCGAGCAGACATCGGCCAGGGTCAGAACGCCGGGGGAGAGGATGGGCCCGGTATAGACGACCGCGTTCGTGACGACGAGGGCGAAGTCCTGATCGGTTGTGTCGCCGTTCCCCGGGATCCCGTCTCCGGCCAGCGTCACCGCCCTCACCGTCAGGGTGTAGAAGCCCGACGGATTGGGCTGGATCACCTGCTCGACGTTGTTGCGCGTGTCGGGCGGCCCGCCGGCCACACCGTTGCCGGCGGTGATGGCGTTGCCGCGCAGGAGGACGTTGCCGTTCTGCGCCACCTCGAGATCGAGATTGTTCACCAGCGACGGGCACGAGCCGACGGCCCCGGGCGCGTCGGTCCAGACGAGCGTCGCCCGGAGAGGCTGCGCCGGATTCGCCGGGGTGAACCGGAGCTGATACTGGTCGCCATTGTTGGCGAGGACGACGCCCTGATCGAGGTAGACGGCGCCCAGCCCGCTCGTCTTCCAGAAGAGCGGCGGGGCCGGCACGATGGCGGGCGTTCCGGGCTCGAGGACGTTGCCCAGGTTCCACCGCCCCCAGCCTTCGTGGCGGTTCGGGATGAGATCGGCGGTGTTGCCTCCCTGCATGTCGCGCGCGCTGTTCACCAGGATCGCCTTGACCATCGCCGGCGAGGGGGACGCCGGAGCGAAGCGCTTCCACCACTGGACCAGGAGCGCCGCGCCGCCGGCGGTCTGCGGGGTGGCGAACGAGGTCCCCGCCGAGAGGCTGTGGAGTCCGTCGCCGGTCGGGCTGCCGAATCCGGCCACCGAGGCGGAGGCGATCGCGGCGAAGTTGCCGGCCACGCCCCCCGGAGCCATGAAGTCGGGCTTGATCCGGCCGTCGAACGCCGGTCCCTGGCTGCTGAAGAAGCTGCGATCGTCGATGTTGGTGCCGCCCGCGTTGGGACGGTAGACCGAGCTGGATCCGGTGGTGAGGATGTTCTTCGCCGCGTGCGGCCGCGTAAGGCTCGAGGGACTGTCGGCGGTCGCGCCGGGTGAGACGTTCCCTTCGTTGCCGGCCGAGAAGCAGGTGATCAAAGGCTGGTTCCCGGCGGCCACCGAATCGGCGTCGCGGGTGAGGAGGTCGAACGTCCGCTCGAAGCTGGTATAGGAGACATCCTCCACCGTGTTACCGTCGAAAGTGAAACCTCCCGAGCCCCAGGAGTTGTTCTGGATCGTTCCGGGCACGCCGTTGGGCCCGCTGAACGCCACCGTGTCGCGCGCGCGCGTCGCGTCGTCGTCGGAGCAGGCGCCGCTGCTCTTCAGCGCCGGGATGTTGATGAAGTTGACCAGCGGGGCCACGCCGATCCCGAGCTTGAACCCGGTCGTCCCCTCGCCGGCGTGCGTGCAGGTGCCGCCCGCGGTGGCGGCGCCGAACTGGCCGTGGCCCTCGGATCCGATGGTCCCGCAGACGCTCTCGTTGACCCGGCCCGACGTGTGACCCGTCGGGTCGACGTTCAGGACGCCGTTGTCGACGTAGCCGATGGTGACGTTCGAGCCATCCAGGTTTCGCGCCGCGAGCCAGTCGGTGTAGGTCGGCTCGGCGAGAATCGGCCGGAAGGGGATGCCGCCGGCGACCTGGCCGGCGAGAATCTGGGTCGACGACTCGTCTTCGAACCGGGGCTCCGGAGCGCTCTCGACGGCGTAGACCTCCGCCAGCCGGGCCAGGTCGGGGATCGCGCCGCCGGCGATCCGGATCGTCAGGACGTCGTAGAAGTCGGAGGGCATCCGGCTCAGGATCTCTCCCCGCATCGCCTGGATCTTGTTCGCCGCCGCCTCGACGTCCGCGGAGCGGTAGACGAGGACGCTGAGCTTCACGGCCCCCTCGGGAAGGGCGCCTTCCCGTTGTTTCTGGGCGAGCTCGCGGCTCAGCTTGAACGCCGGCTGGTAGGGGCCGGCCCATTCGACGAACGGCTTCGCCGCCAGACGCGGCCGCTGCCGCGGAGAGAGCCGGACCAGGTAGGTGAATTCGGGAATCGGAGTCAGGATCTCACCGCCCAGGGCGCGAATCTCGGCGAGCCATTCGTCGCGCGCCGGGCCGGCGAGCTTGACGAGATAGGTGCCGACGGCGAGGCGCGACTCGTCGGCCGTCAAATCCGCGGGAAGCCCGAGCGGGCCGGGAGGGACGCGAAAGCTGTAGTAGCCCAGACCGACCCGCTCCGGATCCTCGAAAGTCCTGACGGCGTAGCCCACGGCGCGCAGCGCTTCTTCCTGCTGCCGGCTCAGCCGGACCAGCAGCGAGCGGCCGTAATCGTGCCGCACTTCGGCGACGGCCTGATCGAGCGGGATTCGCGCGCTGCCGGGAAGCGGCTCGCGATCGACTAGGGCGAGGCGGAGCCCGGAATCTTGAGGGCTCCCGGACGGCAAGGAATAGCCCGCCGGCGCCTGGATGACGAGAGCCAGCGCCGCCCCGGCCAAGCCGAGGCAGAGGATGGCCGCAAGCCGAGCCCAGCCCGGACGCGAATTTGGCATGGGCCCTCAATATACCTCTAAGCCGCGGTTTTTCAAGGGAAAAGCCGGTGCCGGCCGGGCGCGCGAAACAGCCTTCCGGGGCGGGAGCAATCTGCAAAAAATGTCAGCCGGACACTGCGAGCCCCGAGCCCCATCCCTTCAGAGATTCGGCGCGGGCCGCCGCTGGTGCAGCCGGGAGCGGCCGGAACGGGCCGTCAGCGTTTCCCGGACCCTTCCGAGACAGGCCTCCAGGGCAGCTTCCGGGTTGGGGCCGTACCCCACCGTCCGGGCGCTGGAAAGGGGGACGCGATGGTTCGACCGGAGGGCGGAAAGGGCCACCGCGCGGAATTGATTCGGGGGCTGGGCGGTCCGGGCCAGGCGCACGGAGACCAGGGTGCGGTCGTCCAGCTGCACCAGGCTGGGCGCCATGGGGGGATCGCCGGGGCTGTTCGGTTTCATGTCGGAACCTCCGCCGTCGGGCTTGGGGGCAAGCCCGACTCCCATCATTCAGATCACCAGCAGCGTCGTGGTATGCCTAACCCCTGGGATGGATTGGATTTTCTTCATGATCATGTCGCGCAGGCTGTTGATGTTCGGCCCTTCCACGAAGACGACGACGTCATAAGGGCCCATGACGGAATGCGACAGCTTCACGCCCGGCAGGTCGGCGAGAGCATCCTCCACCTGTTCCGAGCTGCCCGATTTGACCTTCACCAGGACGAAAGCCTGCTCCGCCATCTTCGCCTCCCGTGGGTGTCCGTCCTTGGGCGCCGGCGGCCGCCCTTTCCCGCGAGCCGGCCTGGAAAGGGCCTCGTGGCGCACAGTCTAGCCCCTCCGGCCGGGGAGGAGCAAGGGGGAATCAGGAGCCGGTCACTCCGGCGAGCTTCTCCGCCAGATCGAGGTAGGTGCGCAGGGCGCTTCCCGTCTCCACGAATTTCTTCCGGAAGAGATCGGCGATCTCGCGCCGCGTGATGGCCCCCGCGTGATAGCCGTCGTAGATCTGCTGTCCCAGGAAATACCCGAGCTCGTGAACGAGGATGTTCGCGCGCTTCGGCTCGCTGCGGATGCCGGCGAGGATCTCCTGGGGAACCTCGTCGTACTCCTCGTAGCGCGTCTCGAATTTCTTGTGGCTCAGGATGAAGCTGATGATCTCCTGGAACTCCTCGTAGGAATAGGGGGTGCTCGCTTCGATGACCCGGCGATCCTTGCGGTAGTACTGGTAGAACTCCGTCTCGAAGAAATGGTTGCGGCTGGGAACGATGAGCTTGGAGCCGAAGAAGGCGAGCGCCTCTTCCATCACCTGCCCGTAGAAGAGGTCGTGCAGCGGGAGGTCCACCGGGGCCTCCTCGTTCAGCTCCCTCTTGAGACAGAGGTTCACGAAGTGCGCCGCCTCCTCGCCGCCGTGGGCCAGATCGAACCGGCCCAGGAAGATGGCGTTCAGGCGAGGCACGAAGCAGGAGCCCTTCTTCTCCACGTGCGCCAGGATCCCCTCCGCCTCCTCGGGGGTGAAGCGGTTCGTCCGGAGGATCCTGCGGAACAGCTCCGCGTCGGCGGACCCGTAGACTTCCGGGAAGGCGTCGACGAGGAATTCGACGCAGTGGCCTTCCTTCTTGAGGCAATGGGTGTACTTGTTCACCTTGAGAAAATCGAGGATCGTGTCGATGATGTTGTAGACGGTGGGCGTCAGGTCGGCCGCTCCGTCGTCCTCGTTCTCCCCCTTCCAGCGGTCGAGGACCTGCCGGTAGGCCTCGTACTTGCCGATCGGGCTCGCGTTGAAGACGCAGAAGGCGTCGGGCGCGAGCCGCGCGACGTCCTCCTGCTGCAGCCCCCGCTCCACCATCTGCCAGTAGACCTGCTCGAGATTCTGCAGCACGATCGTGGAGCGGCGCTCGAGCCCTTTCCGCCTCAGGGCGTGCCGGACTTTCGCGGGCAGGTGCTCGCGGGCGAGATGGGACTCGCCGACGATCACGACGAGCTTCGCGCCGGGGTTCTTCAGGGCGATGTCGGCGATCCGCGCCGCGGCGTAGGCGTCCCGCTTCCGAATGTACCGGAAGCCGTTCCGCGGCTCGCAATCGATGCCGAACACCGGAAGCCCGTACTCCTTCGCCGCCTCGAAGATGGGGCGGAACGCCTCCCAGTCGTATCCCCATTCCAGGTCGTAGCGGATGCGCCGGAGGAACTCCTCCTCGGAAATCTCCTCCTTCATGTAGCGATCCAGAATCCGCTGCTGGCGCCCGAAGACCATCTCCACGCACAGGGCCGCGCCGTCGCTCCGGGAGGCGATCTCCGCGAGCAGGCGGGCTTCGAAGGCCTGGGCGGAGGCGAGCGCGTGATAGTCGCCGATGTAGATGATGTCGGATTTGACGCAGGTGACGATCAGATCGTCCAGCGAGCTGACCGCCTCGAACCGGCTGAAATCGCGATGGAATTCCCGGATGTATTTGCGCGAGGAGTTGGGATCGACGCCGAAGATCTCCTTCTTCAGGCGCTCGACGGCCTCCCGCTGAAAGACCATCTCCTCCCGAAGAGGCGCCGATTCCGGACTCAGCGGTCCTCCTCCGGCTCGCTCGGTTCTTTCCCTTCCCGGATCTCGCCCCGGAATCTTCGAATGGCGACTCCGAGGCTGTTCGCCAGCGCCGGGAGGCGGCCGGCCCCGAACAGGAGCAGGAAGATCAAAAGGATCAGCAGGATTTCGCCGATGCCGAACGAGCCCATCGAACCTCCCGGGCCAGTCTAGGGAGGCTTCCCCACCTTGTCAAACCTGTGTTGCGTTCCCGAAATCTCGTTAACATCGAGGCCGTCGATCCATCCCGGCTAGCTGCGTTGCGCCTCGCTTGCGTACCGCGTTGGGTACGCGGCACTTCGGCGCGCCTTGCCATCCGGGCGTCTCGTCGGCCTCGATGTTAACGAGATTTCTGAAACGCAACACTATCGCTGCGTCTCCGCCGCGGGGCCTCATTTCCCGGGCGGCGCGCGGGAAAGCCTCAGGCGGGAGGAGGCAGGATGCGGCGGAGATTGCCGTCGCGGCGGGTGACGCGGATGGCGTCCAGATGCTCCAGAAGCGGGATGGCGTTCTTGCGGGTCGTGCCGGAAAGGTCCTTGAAGCGGGCGATGTCGATCGTCTCGGAAGTCGCCCGATACTCCCAGATCCGGCGCTTCAAGGAATCCAGCGCCTCCCGATGGAAGACGACGCCCTCCTTGATCCGGACCAGGGAGCCTTGCTTCAGGAGAAGGAAGAAGAGCTCCTCGATCTTCTTGCGGGGAAGATCGAGCTGGGAGGCGACCTCCTCGAGCTCCGGGGGGTTCAGCCCGGCGGATCGAAATCTCTCCTCCAGCCTCCGAGCGGCGCCCGCCTCCGCGCCCTGAAGAGAAACCTGATGCCCGTGAAGCGCGACGATCTCCCGTTCCACCTTGAGACGGCTCCGGCGCACGACCTCTTCGAGGAAGAACTTGAACACTTCGGGCGGCTCGCGGCGGAAGAACCGCGACCGGACCTCCTCTTTCGGCAGTCCGAGATGGAGCGGATTGGCGCGGTGGAAGGCCCCGACCGCCCGGATCACCTCGTCCTGGAGAACGGCGAAGCCCTCGCCGGCGAGGAACCGGGGAGGATCCGCCGGAACTTTCAGGATTCGCCCGGCGCCGAGATCGGAGGCCAGGCTGTCGAGGAGGGCGGCAGGCGAAAGGCCGGTCCGGGCGCGCAGCGCGCCGAGGTCCAGTCCCGCCCGGCCGGCGCCGCGGATCAATTCGCGCAGGCGGACGGCAGGATCGGGGTCCTTCAGGCGCTCCCAGCGCTCCCGCGCCGCGGCGATTTCCGCCGCGCGCAGCTTCCTCGGGGCGTTGTCGAGGACCATCCCCCCGCCGACGGTGGCGGCCGGAGAAGGACGCCTCAGGATGAAGCGATCGCCCGGCAGCGCGGCGACCGGCTTCGAGAGCCGCATCTGAGCCGGGGCCGATTCGCCCGGCTCCAGGCGCTCGATTCCGGCCAGGCGGATCCTGCCCATGACTTCGGCCGAAAGCAGGTGGAACCGGACCGAGCTCTGATCCTCGATGCCCTCCCCCGGAAGAGCCTCCAGCCACACGTCCAGCAAGCGCGTCGGAGCGAAGGCGCCGGGAGAGGCCAGGAGGTTGCCGCGCACCACCGCCGAGGTTTCGACCCCCTGAAGGTTGACGGCGGTGCGCTGCCCCGCGGCCGCCTCTTTGCAGGAGGCGCCGAAAACTTCGAGGCCGCGCACGCGGGCCACCCCGCCGTCAGGCAGGATCTCCACCTCGTCTCCCACCGCGACCTTCCCGGAGATCATGGTGCCGGTGACGACCGTGCCGAAACCGCGTATGGAGAAGGAGCGGTCCACGGGCAGGCGGAAGACCATTCCGGCGGAGCGCGGCGGGACCCGCGAGGCGGCTTCGCCAATCGCCCGCTTCAGCTCCTCTATCCCCACTCCGGTCTTCGAGGAGACGGGAAGGATGGGAGCGCTCGCCAGGAACGACCCCTCCAGGAACTCGCGGACCTCCAGGCGCACGAGATCCAGGATCTCCGGCTCCACCAGGTCCGCCTTGGAAAGGACGACGATGCCGGCCGGAATGCGGAGAAGGCGGCAAATCTCGAAATGCTCGCGGGTCTGGGGCTTGATCGACTCGTCGGCCGCGATCACCAGAAGGACGAGGTCGATTCCCCCGACCCCCGCCAGCATGTTCCGGACAAAGCGCTCGTGCCCCGGAACGTCCACGAACCCCGCCAGGATTCCCTCGGGAAGCGACAGGTTCGCGAAGCCCAGGTCGATCGTGATGCCGCGCTCTTTCTCCTCTTTCAGGCGATCGGGGTCGGTGCCGGTGAGGGTCTTGACGAGCAGGGACTTGCCGTGGTCGATGTGGCCGGCGGTCCCGACGACGACACGGCGTGGGATGGACACGGCGCGCTCACTCCCGGAGCCGTTTCACCTTGGCGAGCTCCTCCTCGTAGTACTTCCGGTAGAGCAGCTCCCATTCGGGACTTCCCTCGGGAACGTTGCGCTTCTGGGACCCGATCTTCCGGCGGATCGCCTCTTGCACGGCGTCATCCTTCTCGAGCTCCGCCTTCAGCAGGGCGACGATGCGCTGGCGGACCTCGCTCTCCTCGCCGTGGTAGTCGACCCGATCGTCGTCGAGCAGCTCGTCGAGCAGCAGGTGGGAGAGGTGGACGATCTTTTCGTGGCTGAGACGCATGGGGCCCTTCAGAGAATGATCTTGCGCTCCCGGGCGAGCTTCGTCTTGATCTTGCGGAACATCTCCTGATAGTCGATGTCGCCGCGGGAAATCTCCTCGTTGTGCTTCTCCAGGATCTCCCGGACCTCCTCGTTGAGGCGATCCTCGACCGCCAGGTCGTCGCGGAACACCGCCGCCAGCCGGTCGATGACGGCGCCCGGCTCGTCGGTGGAGATCGTGCCTTCGCGAATTAGGGCGTGCACCAGGTTTTGGGTGATCGCTTCCACCTGATCGCGCGTCAGCCTCACGGAAGATGCCCTGCGGGTACGCCCGGAAAACCGCTTCCCGGGCGAGGTCGAAAGGATAACACGTTCGGTGCAAAAAGGAAGAGGGCGCCGGGGCGCCCTCTGAGCTTGCGGTTTTCGGCGGCCGGGGGGTGCCCGGACCTTGGGAGCATCAGTGGGAGAGCTTCGACCTCACGATGCTGAGCCTCATGACCGACACCCCTTCCCGGATCTTCTTCGAGGGAGAGGCGACCGCCCGGTTGCGGGAGATCAGCTTGCGGAGGCGGTTCTTGGCCTGGAACTCAATCTGCCGGACGCGCTCGCGGCTGATCCCCAGCCGCTCCCCGATTTCCTTGAGGGTGAAGGTCTTCCCCCCCTCCAGGCCGAATCGGTTGATGATCACCGTCTGCTCCTGGTCATTGAGGTCTTTCAGGGCGAGGCGAATCAGACTCTCGCTTTCCTCGCGCAGGAGCTCCTCCTCGGGATTCACGGAACCCTGGTCCACCAGGTAATCCGAGATGGGGGTGTCCTTCTCCCTGCCGATCTTGTCGTCCAAAGACAGCTCTCTCAGCTTGATCTGCAGAATCTCGTCGATCTTGGCGATGGTGCTCTGCAGCTCCTTGGAAATCTCCTCCCGATCGGGCTTCCTGCCCAGCTCCTTCGCCAGCGCCCGCTCCGTCGCCCGGACGTTCCGGACCTTCTTCATCTGATAGTTGGGGATGCGGACGAGGTTGGAATGCTGCGACAGGGCGCGCAGGATCGACTTGCGTATCCACCAGATGGCGTAGGTGATGAACTTGGTGCCGCGGTTGTGGTCGAAGTGGTGGGCCGCCTCGATCAGGCCGATGTTCCCCTCGTTGAGCAGATCCTCGAAAGGGAGCCCCAGGTGCCGGTATTCGGAGGCGATCTTCACCACGAACGACAAGTTGGACTCGACCAACTCATTGAGTGCATGGGCCTTGCTCTTACTCTTGATGGAAGCCGCCAGCTTCTGCTCTTCCTCTTTGGAGAGGATAGGAAACTCGCCGATCTCCGAGAGGTACTTGGAAACGGCACTGCTGCGCTCGTGGGGCCGATATTCCATCCGATGACCTCGACCTGGATGATTCACCCGGCGCTCGCGCGCGCCGGATGTGGAACCGGCTGACTCAGGCTGACGGCCTTGAGATATTTCTTTCTTGACAAGGACCCAATGTGGTCCTAAACTTACGTCAAATTTCTGGTGTTTTGTCCAGCGCCTGACGTTTCGCCGACACCCGACGTTAAGAACGCGTAGGAAATTGACATGAAGCTCCTGGGGTGCTGCAAGGAGAGCGGCGCAAATCCCTTGGCGTTCAGGTCAACGACTCCCTGTCTACGCGTCAATACGTTTGGCGGCTCGTGCATCAAGAATTTGGCATTTGGACGAGCTGTTGTGTGAGCTGACGCAGTTGATTATATGTTTCGCTCCCAAGGGTGTCAAGGGTTTTTTGCGATACCAGCATTCCTGGAAAGCCACGCTGGAAAAGGATCTTAAGGGGACGGCCTCGAAAAGGAGGCATCTGGCTTGAACCTGGGAAGGTCGAAGATCAAACAGCCTCTTCTCGTGGGCGACCGCATCCGGACTTTGCGCAAGGACCGCAACCTGACGCAGGCGGAGCTTGCGACCAGTATCGGGATACAGCAGTCGGACCTTTGTCGCATGGAGAACGGGGAGTACAAGGTCAGCCTCGAGACGCTCTTCAAGATACTGTCCATTTTCCAGATCAACATCGCCGAGTTCTTCCATGAGGAGGCCCCTCCGAGCATCTCCGAAAAGGACGTCGACTTCCTCCGCGAGTTCCAAAAGCTCGATCTCAAAGCCCAGCGGGAGGTCTGGGACTTCGTCCGTTTCAAGCGCCTCGACGGAGACGCCGACGAGAGCGAGAGTCAGTCCGCCGGCCCGGGTCACCGCGATCGCGAACAGAAAGAGTAGGTCCGCCATGGAAAAAGCCTGGAAGGAAAGCTACGAACAGCTGACCAAGGAGGCCTACGAGGAAATCCGGAGAGGCAACTTCAAGACCGCCCAGGATCTCTTCGTCTCGGCGGGGAAATTGGCGGGTGCGGCGGCCGATCAGCTCGAGATCGACCGCGCGGTTTGTAACATCAGCAACGTCCAGCTCTCGCTGGGCAACTTCCACGCCGCCGAGCAGGGCCTGCGGGAAATCCTCCTGCGCTGCTCCGACCACCAAATCCTCTTCATCGCCTCCGCCAATCTGGCAAGCAGCCTGGCCAAGCAAGGGAGGACCCATCGCGCGCTCTTCTACTCCAAGAAGGCTCTCGCGGAGAGCGCCTTCCTCGATCCCCATTGGAAAGCCATCTCCCGCAACCGGCTCGCCAACATCTACCTGATGCAAAGCTATTTCCAGGAGGCCATCGCCGAATATCGCACGGCGCTGGAGATCGTCCGCCAGGCGGGCATCGCCGACCGCTGGCCGACGGAGCACTACCTGGACAATCTCGGCTACTGCCTCGTGCTGGTGCAGGAGTACCGCGAAGGGATCCTGCATATCCACGAGGCGCTCGGCCTGGCGCGGCACCATCGCAATCAGCGGTGCGTCACCGAGTGCTTCCAGGATTTGAGCTTCGCCTACATGCAGCTCCGATCTCTCCGGAAAGCGGAGCTGTACGGCCGGCGGGCCCTCGCCCTGGCGCTGAGGAAGCAGTACGTGGACATCGTGAAGACCTGCTACTACCTCCTCGGCGAGATTCATTACCTCCAGGGCAACGAGAAGGAATCCGACTTCTTCTTCGGCAAGCTCCAGGAGTTCTATCCCGATCTCGATTTCCTGAAGGACTTCCTGAAGACGTTCGACGTCAGCAAGATCCTGAACTTCAAGAATCCCAGTTAGGAGCGGACGATGATGAGAATGGCCCGATGGATCCTGCCCGTTGCGGCGGCCTTTTTCCTCGTCCCCTGCATCTGGGCAGACGCTCAAGTAGTCGGCATCGACGGAACCGTGTACTCGATCCAAGTCTCCGGCTCTTCCGGCCCGGCGGCTCTCGCGTATTCCGTGCTCCACCCCGACGGAACCCTGCAAACCGGGACGATTGCCCCGTCCGGAACCGGCGGCGGCGATCGCGACCCCGTCCTCGTCCTCGCGCCCGGCGCGTCCGGGCCGTTCCTGGTCTGGACCCGCCACGACGGGGCCTTCGATCAGATCGCCTATTCCCGGTTCGTGAACCAGGCGTGGGCGCAGCCGGAGTACCTGACCTCCGGCCCCCGAGACCATGTCCGGCCCCAAACGGGGACCGACGCGCACGGCACCGCTTACCTGGTGTGGGTGGAATCCGCGGAGACGGGAACGATCATGTTCGCCACGTTCGATCCGCTGACCGGAAGCCTGGCTTTGAGCCCGCGGGATCTGGTCCGCGAGCTGGCGAGGTTCTCGCCTCCGGAATGGCTGAGTCCGGCACTCGCTCCGTCCCCCGGGCCGGTTCGACATTCGGCGCCGGCGCCGCAGATCCTGCCGGACGGAGGCAACGACACGCCCGCGATCCCTCCCTGCTCGTCCACGCAGACCGCCAACTGCAAGAAGGATGCGCTCGGCGGGGCGACCAGGATCGGTCCTGCCTGCACGAAGGCGGTCGTGGCGGCCGTCGTCAACCGCTCGCTGGCGATCGGGATCCTGGACAATGGGGCGATCGAGAAGCACTACCGTTCGGTGATTCCGGTCGGGGCGCCGGACGACTACGTGACGCAACTGCTGCAGAGCCTGCTGGACTACCACTGCCAGCAGTAGCCGCGGACGGGAAAACCGCCGAGTCGAGGACCGCTACGCCCTAGTGATAGGGGTAGCGGTCTTTGTCTTCCCGGCTCTCGAAGACCTTGAACCTCCGCCGCCGCGCTTTCCAGCGCAGCTCCGAGATCCAATCCTTCAGCCTCCAGGCGCGCTTCAGGTAGAGGTAGCCGAAGAGCATCCCTCCGAGATGCGCGAAGTGCCCGATGCCGTCCGAGACGAAGCTCGAGGAGACCCAGAGCTCGATCCCGGCGAGCAGCAGCACGAAGTGCTTGGCCTTCATCGGAAAGAAAAACCAGAAGAGAATCTGACGATCCGGGAAGGTCATGCCATAGGCGAGCATCACGCCGAAGATCGCCCCGGAGGCGCCGATCGTCCGGCTCTCCGGCGAGAAGAAGCAGGTGACGACCCCCGCTCCGACTCCGGTGAGGAAGTAATACCTCAGGAACCGGGGGGCTCCCCACATCCTCTCCATCTCCACGCCGAACATCCAGAGCATGAACATGTTGATCAGGATGTGGGAGAGATCGCCGTGGAGAAAGAGGTAGGTGACGAGCTGCCAGAGATAACCGCGCCCGTAGACGAGGCTCGGCTGGAGCGCAAAGAACGATCGAAAGATCTCGTCCAGCCCGCCGAAGTTGGCGAGACGCATCAGGCCTTCGAACACGAAGATGGCGGTGTTCACGATGATCAGCGCGCGCACCGCCGGCGTCATCGTCCCGCCGATTCCCATGGAATTCCCGGCGCGCTCGTACCGATAGGGGCGGTTCATGTGGAACCGAAAATATCACAGTCCCCGCCCACCCGCCAGCCGGGGGGGGCGGAGCGTGACGAGCTACCAAAAGTCAGTCGATCAGCTCGGTGTTCCAGTAGGCGACGTCCAGAAAGTTCTTCCAGGACTCGTAGCGGGAGTGGCTGAGGGAGAGCTTGACGAAAGGGTGCCAGCGGGGACGGAGGGGAGCCTTGATCAGCTGCATGCCCGCCTCGAAGGGAAGCATGCCGCCTTTTCGGGAATTGCAGCGCACGCAGCAGCAGACGACGTTCTCCCAGGTCGACTTCCCGCCCCGGGAGAGAGGCACCACGTGATCGAGGTTGAGGTCGCTGGTGGTGAACCGGCCGCCGCAATACTGGCAGCGGTTCTTGTCCCGAAAGAAGATGTTCTTGCGGGTGAACCGGATCTCATGCCGCGGCAAGCGATCGAAATGCAGCAGGAGCACGACCCGGGGGATGCGGATCCGGAAGGAGGGAGTGGCCAGGAATTCGTCGTTCGGCTGCGCCGGAACGTCTTTCCAATCTTCCCAATCGTAGGTGGTGTAGTCGGGCGCTACGGCGCGAACCTCTCCCTTGTAGAGCAGGCAGAAGGCTCTTCGGACGGAAGTGATCTGGATGGCCTGGAAGAGCCGGTTGAGGACGAGGACACCGCTGTCGACCATGACCTTACGCTGAGAGCTCCCCTTGGATACTCCCGGTTACGATAATATCGGCACCGGGCATTGTCAAGGATTCCGGCCGCCCGGAGAAGGCTGAAAGTCGGTGACGCTGCTGCGCTTCTCCCGATGGCGCTCCAGCGCCAGCAGGATGAGCCGATCCAGGAGCTCGGAGTAGGGGATGCCGGCAGCCTCCCAGAGCTTGGGGTACATGCTGATGGGAGTGAACCCGGGGATGGTGTTGAGCTCGTTCAGGACCAGGCGGCCGCTCTTCCGATCGAGGAAGAAGTCGACCCGCGCCATGCCGGCGCCGTCCACCGCCCGAAACGCCTCGACGGCGACGCGACGCACCTCCTCCGCGCGGTCCGCCGGCAGCTCGGCCGGGATGATCAACCGGGATCCCTCGTCCAGGTATTTCGCCTCGTAGTCATAGAACTCGTTGCACGGGACGATCTCCCCCGGCACCGAAGCGATCGGATCGTCGTTCCCCAGCACGCTGCACTCGATCTCCCTGGCGTCCACCGCCGCTTCCACAACCGCCTTGCGGTCGTAGCGGAACGCCAGGACGATGCCGTCCGCGAGCTGCCGCGCGTCGCGGGCTTTCGAAATCCCGACACTCGAGCCGGTGTTGGCCGGTTTCACGAAGCACGGAAAGCCCAGCTCGGCGGGGAGCTCCTTCATAAGGCCCTCCCGCGCCTCCGGCCACCGGCTCCGCAGCAGCGTGCGGCTCGCCACGACCGGCAGCCCCGCCTCCCGGAAGACCCGCTTCATCATGTCCTTGTCCATCCCCACGGAGGAGGCCATCACTCCCGCGCCGACGTAGGGAAGATCCGCGAGCTCCAAAAGCCCCTGGAGCGTTCCGTCCTCCCCCTGCCCGCCGTGCAGGACGGGGAAGACGACGTCGAGCGGCTCGGCCAGAGGGGCGGCGCCGGCGCGCGGATGGCGGATGAAGCCGCCGGCGGCGGGGTCGGCCGGCAGGACGCATTCCTCGGCCCCCTCCCAATCCAGCCCCCGGTCGATCAGCTGCCCGGGGTCCGCGGCGGTGACCCACTTCCCGGCGCGCGTGATGCCGATCGCGATCACCTCGTAGCGGCCGGGGTCGAGATGGCGCAGGACCGACCGGGCCGAAACGAGCGACACGTCGTGCTCCACCGAGCGGCCGCCGAAGATCACGCCCACGCGTATGCGCTTCGCCATCAGGGTCTGCCTCCCGCTTCGCGAATCATCCTGGCCAGCATGCCCGCGTCTTCGCGCCGCGCGCGATAGCGGATTTCCAGGCGGCCATCCACCATCCGGCTCTCGAGGACCCGGGCGAGAGCATGGATCCGGGCGATCGCCGCCCCCGCCGTCGGCGGCAGCGCGGCCTCCCCGAGGACCATCGCGCCGTCGGCCTCCTCCTGAAGGGCGCGAAGCAGGTCGCCCGCGCCCTCGCCGGTGGAGGCCGAGACGAAGAGGGCGCCGGAATTCGCGGCTTCGGCCCGCCGGCGGGTCTGGAGATCGACTTGATCGACCTTGTTGAACGCCACCAGGATGGGGCGATCGTCGAGCTGCAGGTCTTCCAGCACCCGCCGCGTCGTGGCCATCTGCTCCTCGAACCGCGGATGGGAGAGGTCGACCACGTGGAGCAGAAGGTCCGCCGCTCGGGCCTCCTCCAGCGTGCTGCGGAACGAGGCGACGAGCTGGGGGGGAAGCTTGCGGATGAAGCCGACGGTGTCGATGAAGAGGAAGCGCTCCCACTCGCCGCGACCCTGGCGGACCAGGGGATCGAGCGTGGCGAACAGCCGATCCTCGGCCGCCGCCCCAGCACCGGTGAGCCGGTTCAGCAACGTCGACTTCCCGGCGTTGGTATAGCCGACCAGGGCGACCTTCATCGCTTCCCGGCGGCGCTTGCGCCGCTCGCCGCGGTCCTTCTCGATCTGCTTCAGATCGCCGGCCAGGCGGGCGATGCGCTGCTGGATCAAGCGGCGATCGGTCTCGAGCTGCGTCTCTCCGACTCCCCTCACGCCGATGCCGCCCGCCTGGCGCTCCAGGTGGCTCCAGCGCCTCGCCAGCCGCGGCAAGAGGTAGCGCAGCTGGGCCAGCTCCACCTGCACCTTGGCCTCACGCGACCGGGCGCCGCGCGCGAAAATGTCCAGGATGAGCCCCGGGCGGTCCACCACCGTGACTTCGAGCGCTCCTTCGAGATTGCGGACCTGCGCGGGAGTCAGCTCGTCGTCGAAGATCACCAGCCCGGCTTTCAGCGCGAGCTTCCCCTCGAGGATCTCCGCAACCTTGCCGCGTCCGACCGCGGTCGCCGGGTCGCGGCGGGGCTTCTCCTGGAGGAACGTCCCGACCACCGACGCGCCGGCCGTCTCGGCCAGCCTGGCCAGCTCCTCCAGATGCTCTTCCACCTCGGAGAGGCGTTGCCGGGGCCCCCGGATGCCGACGAGGATGGCGCGCTCGGAACGGCCGGGCCGCGCTCCCGGGGAAAGCGATCCGGCCGAGCGCCGGCCGTCCCTTGGGGCACCCTCGCCGGGGGCGTGTCGAGCGGCCCGCGGGGCGTCGGAGACCGTCCGGCGCGCCGGGCGCGGTCCGCGCGCCGAAGCGAGCAGTCTAGGACGTTCCATTCCGGGCCAGGAGCTGCTCAATGCGCTTCTCGTAGTCCTCCGGAAGATCGCCGCCTTCGTAGACGACTCTGCCGCTCCGGTCCAAAAGACAATTGTAGGGGACGTAGAACATCCCGTAGCGCTGGAGGACCGATCGGCTCTCGTCGTACAGGATGGGATAAGGGATCGACTTCTCCCGGGCGAAGGCTTTCACGTCTTCGAGGTCCTGGCCCACCGGACCGGTGATGGCCAGGATCTCGAAGCCCTTCCGGTGGAGCTTTTCGTAGGCGCTCAGCAGCCGCGGAAGCTCCTCCCGGCATCCGTGGCACCAGGTGGCCCACCCGACGATCTGGACCACTTCCCTGCCCCGGTACCCTTCGAGGGACACGCTCCGGCCCTCAAGGTCGGGAAGGGTGAAGGGAGGCGCCATCTCCCCGATCCGCGGCGGCTTCTCCCGGCGCTCCGCCGCCGGGACGGCGAGCGCTCCGAGCAGGAGCAAGGCGAGCGGGAGCCGGAGCCTGCGGGTCTTCACAGCAGCCGCTTTCCGGTCTCGATGAGGAAATACTCTGCCACGAGGATCATGCCGAAGCCGAACACTTTCTTGATCGTCACCATCCAGGCGCCCGCCCTGGGCAGGGAGGTCAGCGCCCCGGTGAACGTCCCGAGGAGCATGAGCAGGAAGCCGAGCCCCAGCGCGAACACGAAGAGGAGCGAGGCGCCGTAGGCGATGTTGCCCCGGGAGCCGACGTAAATCAAGAGCGTTCCCAGGACCGGCGCCGTGCAGGGAGCCGCCACCAATCCCGAGGCCATCCCCATGACCATCGCGCCGAGGTAGTTCTCCCCCCCTCGGGAGCCGCGCATGAGGATTCCCGGAATGGGAATCACGACGGCGTCGAGCATCGAAAGGCCGAACAGGAGGATCACGTTCCCGACGGCGAACAGGGCCCACGGGCTGGAGGCGATCTGACCGAAGAAGCGCCGGGTCAGCGCGGCGAAAGCCCCCAGCGCCGAGTAGACGATGGCGATCCCGAGGACGTAGACGAGCGTTCGGAGGGCGGCGCGGCGCTTGGATCCCGCCGAGGCGCCGCCGATGTACGTGACGGTGACGGGGATCATCGGATAGACGCAGGGAGTGAACGACGTCAGGACGCCCGCGGCGAACACGATGAGATAGGCGCTGATCGAAAAGGACTGAAGGCGCGGCTCGAGAAGCAGCCGGAGCTCATTGCTCCAGCGGGTCAGGATTTGGTCGAGCGAATCCATGCCGGACGGACCTCAGAGGAGGCGCTGCAGGCGGGCGACGAGGGCGGTCTTCTGGGCGAGCCCGACCACTTGGTCCCGCACCTTGCCGTCCTTGATGAACAGGACGGTGGGAACCGAGAGGATCGAGAATCGCAGCGCCGTCTCCTGGGAGAGTCCCATGTCCACGGTGCCCACCTTCGCCTTCCCTTCGAACTCCGACGCGATCTCCTCCATGATGGGAGCCAGTTTGCGGCAGGGTCCGCACCATTCCGCGGAGAAATCGAGGACGACCGGCACCGACGAACGCAGGACTTCCTCGTCGAGATTGCCGTCCTTCACGCTCATCACCTTGCTGCCCATGTGTCACCTCGCGGAGGAAGGCGGGACGCCCGTTTCGTTTCATCTCACGGGAGGCTCTCGGACCACGCGGCGTTGGAAATGCCATGAGGGTCTCTAACCCGAATTATCCACCAAGCTCCTGCTGCGAACGCGGATCTGGCCGCCCTGACGGGCGTCCTCGGGCCGCGGACCTGGCGACGTACCGTCAGTACGCCTCGGGTCCTCGCCCCTGCGGGCTCCCGTGATGGCAGCCATCTCCACGTTCTCGCTACGGACCTTCATGAATAACTCGGGTTAAGTCGGCGCAATTATAGCACGCTTGCGGGCGGGAGCCGGAGTCAGGCGAGGGTGAACAAAGGGGCGACGCGTCCCACGATCCTGCCGCGGACGTTCCTCACCTCGGGGAGGCCCTGGCTCGCGAGGATCCGGTCGGCTTTCTCGCGGGAGAGAAGATCCAATCCGATCAGAATCTCCACGGCGGCCGTGGTCCGCGCCCGATCGCCGTTGCCGTCGGAGATCTTCAGCGCGATCCCGACGCAGCGGGACCCGTCCCGGTAGGCCATCCCGTAGAATCCCTCGGCCCCGATCTTCGCGATGAAGGACTGCCCGACCTCCCGCATGAGCAGGGTGCAGAGGCGACCGGTACCGGCCACCATCTCGGGGTGGGCGCGCATCGCCGCGATCGTCCTCTGCGCCGCCTCCCGCTCCTCCGGCGCCATGTGGCGCGGGTCGAGGAGGCGGGCGAAGCCGCCGGCCGCCTGGCGCAGGGAGAGCGCGAAGGTCGGCGCGGAGCACCCGTCGATTCCCTGGAGGATCGCCGTTTCGGGCACCGCCGCGTAGCGGGCGACCGACCTCAGGATCGCCTGCTGGACCGGGTGCTCGGGAGAGAGATAGCTCTTGATCGGCTTCCGGAGGAAGCGCGACAGCGCCAGCATCCCGGCGTGCTTTCCGGAGCAGTTGTTGTGAAGCGGCGTCGGGCGCTTTCCCGATCGCGCCAGCGCGGCGGCGGCCGAGCGCAGGAACGGGGCATGGGCGCCGCACTGCAGATCCGACGGCTTGCAGCCGCTCTTCCGGAGGATCGACCGGACCTGATCGAGGTGCATCCTCTCGCCGCTGTGCGAGGAGACGATGACCGCCAGCTCCTTGCGGTTGATGCCGAAGTGGTCGGCCGCGCCGGAGGCGAGCAGCGGGAGCGCCTGAAACGGCTTGGCTGCCGATCGCAGGAAGGTGCAGGCTTCCGGGCTGCCGGCCGACGCCAGGACCTCGCCGCGGGAATCGACGACCACGGCGGCGCCGTGGTGCACCGACTCCACCACGTCCCCCCGCGTCACCTTGACCATCGGAACGTGGCCGAACTCGATGGCAGTCATCGTCGTGCTCCCATTCGGGCGGGCATTCTAAGCCCCGCGCCGTCGCGACACAAGCGCGCCCGGCGTCCCCCTTTTATAATGTCGCCACCCACTCTCGACGGGCGAAGGAGCCTCTTGAGCTCGAAAATCGGATTGGCCCGCCTCGCCGCGTCCAGTCTTCCGCGCGAAACCTGGCGGCGCAACCAGCTCGCGGTCAACATCGCCGCGGGGTTGGTGTTCTTCGGCTTCACGCTGGTCATGCCGTTCCTCCCGCTCTACGTCGCGGAGCTCGGGGTCCGCGGCGTGGGGCGGATCGCGTTCTGGTCGGGGATTCTCCTCAGCGCGCCTCCCCTGCTCGCGGCCCTGCTCGGCCCCTTCTGGGGGCGGATCGGCGATCGCTACGGAATGCGACTGATGGTGGGGCGGGTGCTCGTCACGATGACGGTCATCTGGGCGTTGATGTACTTCGCGGCCAACGTCTACCAGGTGCTCGCGCTGCGCATCATCCTGGGGATCTTCTCGGGGTTCTCCGCCATGTCCGCGGCGCTGGTGACGCATTCCTGCCCGAAGGATCGGATCGGCCGGGCCATCGGAACGCTCCAGGCGACCCAGATTCTCAGCACGGCGATCGGCCCCTTCGCCGGCGGCTTGCTCTACGCGCTCGTGGGAATCCGCAACGCTTTCCTGGTGACCTCGGGATGCTGCGTCGTCGCGCTGGCCCTCATTCTCATCCTCTACCGCGACGCGGAGGAGCCGCCCGGCCGCCGCGAAGCCCGGACGGGCCGCGGAGGGATCGGCTGGCGCTTCGACTGGCCGGCAATGCGAAGCCTGCCCGGGTTCCTGCCGATCATTCCGTTCCTCTTCTTGATGAACCTGGTGGATCGATCCTTCCCCACCTTCATCCCGCTGCTGGTCCAGAACATGATCGGCGACTTCCCCCAGGAGGTGGCGACGACGTCGGGAGTCATCGTCACCTCGCATGCGCTGGCGGCGGCGCTGTCCGCCTACCTCCTCGGACGGCTGGTGGCGCGGGCCCGGCCGGGGCCGCTGATCGCCGGGATCCTCTCGGGAGCCGCGCTCGTCACGATCCTGATGACCTTCTGCCGAACGCCCCGGGAATTCCTGGCGCTGCGGATCCTCGCCGGGTTCCTCACCGGGGGCGGCATCACGCTGGGCTATTCCGTGGGCGGGGCCTTCATCCCGGCCGCTCGCCGGGCCTCCTACTACGGGATCCTGAGCAGCGCCACCCTCCTGGGAGGCGCGGTCGGGCCGATCGTCAGCGGCGTGCTGGTGGGATGGAGCATGAAAGCCCCCTTCTACGCCGCCGCGTTGACCTACCTCGCCCTGATTCCCTGGGTCGCCGCCCGGCTCTTCCCCCTCCCTCCCGTCGCGGCGGCGATCGAGCCCCCTCCGGAAGTGCGCACGCGGCCCGTCAACCAGGCCTGAGCGGGCTCCCAGTTTTCGCTTGTCCTTTTTCCGCGTTTCATGCCAAACTCCGCCCCGGTCCGCGCCCTTTCGACGCGCCGGCGGAGGCCACCCGTTGCTTCGAGGGCTCTTTCGCACCAAGAACCTGGACGAGATCCTCGCGCCGCTGAGCGACGAGAAGCGCTCCCTCAAGAGAAGCCTCGGCGCTTTCGAGGTGACGATGATCGGCATCGGCGCCATTATCGGCGCCGGGATCTTCGCCACCATCGGCACCGCCGCCGCCGGTGACGCCTTCCGGCCCGGCGCCGGCCCTTCCCTGATGCTCTCCTTCGCCATCACGGCGCTGGTCTGCGCCTTCACCGCGCTGTGCTACGCGGAGATGGCGGCGATGGTGCCAATCTCCGGATCGGCCTATACCTATTCGTACGCGACGATGGGCGAGCTGGTCGCCTGGATCATCGGCTGGGACCTGATTCTCGAGTACGCGATCGGGAACGTGGCCGTGGCGATCAGCTGGGCCAACTACTTCCGCACCTTCGTCCATGACGCCCTCGGGATCGACATCCCTCAGTGGCTCTCGACCGACTTTCGCACCGCCCGGAAGATCCCGGGGCTCATCGAAAGCGCGCCCCACCTGTTCGGCGTCCCGGTCGTCTTCAACCTCCTGGCGCTCGGGATCGTCGCGTTGATCACTATGGTCCTCGTCTGGGGCATCAAGGAGTCGTCGCAATTCAACGCGGTGATGGTCGGAGTCAAGATCCTCGTCCTGCTCTTCTTCATCACGATCGCCGTCTATTTCGTCTCTCCGTCGGGCATGGCCGCCAACTGGCGGCCGTTCCAGCCCACGGGATGGGGCGGCACGCTCGCCGGGGCGGCGGTGGTCTTCTTCGCCTACATCGGGTTCGACGCCGTCTCCACGGTGGCCGAGGAGACGCGGAACCCGGCGCGCGACCTGCCGATCGGCATCATCGCCTCGCTGATCATCTGCACCATCCTCTACGTCGTCGTGGCGGCGGTCTTCACGGGGCTGATCCCCTACCACGAGCTGGCCCGCCGGCTCGCCACGGAGCAGGCCGAGCCGCTGACGATGGCCCTGAACCACGTCGCGCCGAACGCCCGCTGGGCGAGCGCCATCGTCGCCTTCGGGTCGGTCATCGCCCACACGGCGGTGCTGCTCGTCTTTCAGCTCGGGCAGCCGCGGATCTTCTTCTCGATCGCCCGCGACGGACTGCTCCCGCCCGTCTTCGCGAAGGTGCACCCGAGGTTCAAGACGCCGCACGTTACGACGATCCTGACGGGCGTCCTGGTCGGCGGCTTCGCCGCCGTCATGAGCATCGATGAAATGGTCGACCTGACGAACATCGGGACGCTGTTCGCCTTCGTGCTCGTCTGCGTCGGGATCACGATTCTGCGCGCCAAAGACCCGTTCCGGCCGCGCCCGTTCCGGGTGCCGTTCGGACCGTGGCTGCTGCCCATGATGGGCGCCGCGTCGTGTCTTTTCCTGATGTACTATCTTCCGCCGACCTCCTGGTGGCGCTTCGTCGCCTGGCTGATGCTCGGCCTGTCGGTCTACCTGTCGTACGGCTACGCCCGCAGCGAGCTGGGGCGGCGGTGCGGGCGGCCCGCCCGAACGCCCGCGTGGCTTTCGCTGATGGCCTTCGGCTCTTTCCTGACGGCGATCGGGCTGTTGACGATTCCGCACACCGCCAGCCTGGGGGAGCTCGCCGCGGCCTTGACGACCGGCGTGGCGGAAGGGGGCCGGCGGACGGTGATCGGCCTCGGGCTGATCGGCGCGGGCCTGCTCTCGGGACTTTTCGGCTGGATCCTGTCACGGGGCGGCCGCGCCGCCGCCGCGGCCTGATCCGTTGAGTCTTCCATCAACCTCTCCGAGCTTGTCGCGGTCTTCCTTCAACCGGGGACCGATGCGCTCCGGAACGGCTCGGTCCTCCTCAGTCTCGTCGTTCTCCTCGGAGGGCTCGCCGTCCTGGCGTGGCGGGCGGCGGCGGCCTGGCGCGGGCGCGATCCCATGCCCTCGCTCGTCCCGTTCCGGATGATCGCGGTCCTCGGCGCGTTGGGAGGCTTCGTCGCCTACTTGCGGGATCTGCCCGCGCCCGAGGCGCCGCTCGGATTGGCGCTCGGAGGGGCCTCGGCGGTTCCCTGGGTGGCGGTGATTCTTCTTGAAGGGATCCGCCGGATGGCATCCAGGCGCCGGCGGCCGGCGGGACGGGAATAAAAGGGCGACCGGCGGGATTGGAAGGAACATGAAACAGGCGGGGGAGAACATGGACCCGGCGACCACGCGAGTCGATCGCGCGCTGCACTTCCTGCGAATCGCCTACGAGAAGCAGATGGAGGGGGACCTCCAGACGGCGATCCAGCTCTACAAGGCGTCGATCGCCGAGCACCCGACGGCGGAGGCGCACACCTTTCTCGCCTGGACCTATTCCTTCCTGGGACGCTTCGATGAGGCGATCGAGGAGTGCAAGAGGGCGATCGAGGTCGATCCCGACTTCGGAAACCCCTACAACGACATCGGCTCCTACCTGGTCCACCTCGACAAGCCGGAGGAGGCGATCCCCTGGCTGGAGAAGGCCAAGAAGGCGCCGCGCTACGAGCCGCGCCATTTCCCCTACCTCAACCTGGGCCGCATCTATCTGAAGATGGGCCGGGTCGCCGAGGCGGCCCGGGAGTTCGAGCAGGCCGAGTTCTTCAAGAGCGTGGCCGAGGACTCCGAGGCGGCCGAGGGCGATTCCGACGCCACGCTCCACTGAACCCGACTCGTCGCTGTGGAGCGGCCCGTGTATCTGATCGTCTGGGAATTCCGCGTGAAGAAGGGACGGGAGCGGGAGTTCGAGAAGATCTACGGCGCCGGCGGCGGCTGGACGGAGCTTTTCGAGTCGGCGGGGGGATATCTGGGCACCGAGCTGGGCTCCGACGCCGCCGAGCCAGGGCGCTACCTCACGCTCGATCGATGGTCTTCGCGACGGGCCTACGAGGAGTTCCGCCGCGCCGCGCTGCCCCGGTACGAGGCCCTCGACCGGATCTGCGAGGAGCTGACCGAGCAGGAGAGCCGCCTCGGCTCCTTCGAGGTGGCCGACCCCGTCAAGACCTGACGCGGAAGCCATGAAAGCCGCCACCCCGCCTTCCAGGGTGCTGTCCGTCGCGCTGATCGCGACCGTCCTCCTCGCGCCGGGGCTCTCGACGCCACGTGCCGCGGAGGATTCCTCCGGAGCATCGTCGGCAGGCGCGAGTCCCGGACCCAGCCCCAGCCCATCCCCCGGCTCGCTCCATCCTCACGGCTTCGCGCAGATCGGGCTCGACGCCCGATATCTCGCGACCCGGCCCTTCCACCTCGATCGCAGCGGCTGGACCAAGGTCGCGGCCACCCTCGCGACCCTCGGCGCGCTCTACGCCGGCCGCGGCGAGATCCGGGACTGGTCGCAAGACCATCGCCGCGAGTCCTGGGACCGGTTCCTTCAGAAGCCCCGCGTCATGGGGAAAGGGGCGTTCGCCCCCTCGGCCGCGCTGATCGCCTACACCTCCTCCTTCGTGACCCAGGACGATCGCGAGAAAGAGACTGCCGTGCTCCTGCTGGAGTCGATGGCCTTCACGGGCCTCGTGGCCGGGATCGGGCGCTTCGTGCTGGCCACCGACAGGCCCGAGGTGGGAAACGACGTCCATTTCTTCCGCGGCAACGGGCACGGCGTCTCGGGGGACGCGGCGCTCGCCGCGTCGGTCGTCCCCATCCTGCGAAACCAATACCTCCGGATCGACCCGGACGACGGCGGCGGCATGCGCTTCTGGAAGCGGGCGGCGGCCGGGATTCTCTATGCCGGCGCCTTCCTGACCGGATATCAGCGCATCAACAACGACAAGCATTACGCACCGGACGTCTTCCTCGGTCTCGTCTCCGGATTCACCGTGGGGCAGCTTCTCTGCGACTCGCACGACCGCAGCCGCGACGCAGGGCCGCGGTCGCGCCTGACGCTCGGCCCCGTTCCCGGCGGGATCGGGCTGAGCCTCTCCTTCTCCGGAGGACAGGGCGCGCCGGCTCTTGACACTGCCGGGACGCCCCGGTAGCATTCCGCACCTAACGTCTGGAAATCGAAGAATTTCCGGTACGATCCGCGATGCGCCTCCGACGCGGCGCCGGCCGGCCGCGTCCTTCAGGAAACCCGGAGATCCGATGGCGGGGAAAAAGACCAGGCAGCGGCGAGCCGAGCCCGACCCCTTGGGCGGGGCCGCGAAGCGGGTTCTCTATCTCGACTGCTTTTCGGGAATCAGCGGCGACATGTTCCTGGGAATGTCGGTCGATCTCGGCGTTCCTCTCGCCCATTTGAAGAGAGAGCTCTCCCGCCTGCCGCTGAAGGGGTACGCCCTCTCCTCCCGGCCGGTGAAGCGGGGTGAATTGTGGGGAACCCGCGTCCTCGTCCGGATTGACGGCGACCCGCACGACGGATCCCACGGACACGACCACGGCGGAGGGTTCCACGTCCATGCGGCGGGAAAGCCCGCGGGGCACCGGCATGCCGGACGGCATCCTCGCGGCATTCGCGAGATCCGCGGCCTGCTCCGGCGAAGCAGTCTCGGCGAGCGGGTCAAGTCACGGGCCCTGCGCGTCTTCGACACCCTGGTCGAGGCGGAAGCGCGCGTCCATCGCGTTCCTTCGTCCAGAGTGCACCTTCACGAAGTGGGAGCCGTGGACGCGATCGTCGACATCGTCGGGGCCTGCATCTGCCTGGAGGCCTTGAAGGTCGATCGGGTCATCGCCTCGCCGCTGCCGACCGGCTCCGGCACGATCCGCTGCGAGCATGGAGTGTTTCCGGTCCCCGCCCCCGCCACCGTCGAGATCCTGAAAGGAAAGCCGGTCTACGGGAACGGCGCCTTAGGCGAGCTGGTCACTCCGACCGGAGCGGCGCTGGCGGCGACGCTCGCCGACGAGTTCGGCCCGATGCCCCCCCTGCGTCTTTCCCGCGTGGGCCACGGCGCCGGCAGCCGGGATCCCGAGGATCATCCCAACCTGCTGCGCGGGTTTCTCGGGGAGTTGGACGAGCCGGCGGCGCTGCTGGAGAAGGTCACGGTGATCGAGACGACGATCGACGACCTGAACCCTCAGATCTACGGCTATCTGATGGAGCGGCTGTTCGCCGCCGGGGCGCTGGAGGTCTTCTTCACGCCGATCCAGATGAAGAAGAACCGGCCCGGGACGCTCGTGACGGTGATCGTCCCGAACGATCGGTTCGAGCCGGTCGGCGAGGTGGTCTTCCGCGAGACCACCACGATCGGGTTCCGGTACCAGAGGATGGACCGGATCGAGCTGGGCCGCGAGATCCGCCGCGTGAAGACTCCTTACGGGACGATCGGCGTGAAGGTGTCGCTCTTCCGCGGCAAGGTCGTGCAAGCCACTCCGGAGTACGAGGACTGCCGGACGGCCGCGCTGAAGTCGCGGGTCCCGATCCGCGAGGTGCAGCGGCTGGCCTCGGAGGCCTACCACCGATCATGAGCAAGTTCTACGTCACCACCCCGATCTACTACGTCAACGATTCGCCGCACATCGGCCACGCCTACACCACCGTCGTGGCCGACGTCCTGGCCCGCTTTCACCGCATGGGCGGCGAGGAGGTCTACTTCCTCACGGGGACCGACGAGCACGGCCAGAAGATCGAGGACTCCGCCTCGGCGCGGGGGCTGACCGCCCTGGCGCTGGCCGATCAGGTGGTCGAGCGCTACCACGCGCTCTGGAAGCGCCTGATGATCACCCACGACGATTTCATCCGCACGACCGAGGAGCGGCACCAGCGCGGCGTCCTGAAGATCTACGAGAAGATCGCCGCCGCGGGAAGCGACATCTACAAGGGGCGGTACGAAGGATGGTACTGCAAGGGATGCGAGGCCTTCTACCCCGATTCGCAAATCGTCGAGGGGCGCTGCCCCGATCAGGGCCACCCGGTCGAGCGCCTCACCGAGGAGAGCTACTTCTTCCGGCTCTCGAAGTATCAGAAGCCGCTCCTGGAGCATTACGAGAAGAACCCGGGATTCATCCTGCCCGAGACGCGGCGCAACGAGATCGTCTCGTTCGTCTCAGCGGGGCTGAGGGACCTGAGCATCAGCCGCACCTCCTTCCGGTGGGGCATCCCCTTCCCCTCCGATCCGAAGCACATCTTCTACGTCTGGTTCGACGCGCTGTCGAATTACGTGACGGCCCTCGAGTATGCCGGCTCCGAGGGGCTGTACCGGCGATTCTGGCCCGCCGACGTGCACCTGGTGGGCAAGGACATCCTCCGCTTCCACGCCGTCTACTGGCCCGCCTTCCTCATGGCCGCGGGCATCCCGCTTCCCAGGAGCATCGTGGCCCACGGCTGGTGGCTCCGGGACGCGGCCAAGATGTCGAAGTCGCGCGGCAACGTCATCGAGCCCAACGCGCTGCTGGACGAGTTCGGGGTGGACGCCGTCCGTTACTTCCTGATGCGGGAGATGGCGTTCGGCCAGGACGCCAGCTACTCCGACGAGGCGCTGATCGACCGGAACAATTCCGATCTGGCGAACGATCTGGGGAACCTGGTGAGCCGGACGCTCAAGCTCATCGAGAACTCATGCGAGGGAAAGATCCCCGATCCCGGCGAACGGACGCGGCGGGAGTCGCCCCTCACGTCCCCGGCGCGCGCCGCGCACCAAGGGTTCGTGGCGCGCTTTCGCGACTTCGATTTCAGCGGGGCCCTGGCGCGCGTGTGGGATCTGGTCTCCGCAGTCAACCGTTACCTGGTGGAGAACGAGCCCTGGAAGCTGCACGGTCCGGCGGCGCGGGACACTCTCGCCGAAGTCCTCTACTCCTCCGCCGAGTCGTTGCGCATCGTCGGACTGCTGATCGCTCCCGTGATGCCGAAAGCGGCGGGTGATTTGTGGAAGCAGCTGGGAATCGCGGAGGACCCGGCCCGAGGAGCCATCGATCCCTTCCGCTGGGGAGCCTTGAGCCCCGGACAGCCGACGGCGCGCGGAGCCGCCCTTTTTCCCCGCATCGACAAGAAGGCCTACATGGCCCGGGCGGCCGAGGAACCTCCGGCTCCCGGGCGCCCGGAGCGTATCTCACCTTGGAAGGAGAAGAAGATGGAGACGCAGCAGCCGCCGTCCCCCGAGGACGGGCTGACCATTGAAGAATTCCGCAAGATCCACCTGAAGGTCGGCCGGGTGATCGCCGCGGAGAAGGTGGAGGGGGCGAAGAAGCTCCTCCGCCTGCAGGTCGACCTCGGAAGCGAAGTCCGCCAGATCATCTCCGGCATCGCCGACAAATACGCCCCGGAGAGCCTCGTCGGGAAGCAGATCGTCCTGGTGGCCAATCTCAAGCCCGCCACCATCCGGGGCGTGGAGTCGCGAGGGATGCTCCTCGCCGCGGAGGACGCCTCCGGACAGGCCACGATCGTCACCTTCGACGAGCCGGTCACGACGGGGGCGACGGTCCGCTGAAGCCGGAATGGCCTTCACCGATTCCCACACCCACCTGACTCTCGATGCGTTCGACGCCGATCGCGACGCCGTGATCGCCCGCGCCCGCGAGGCGCTGCGCTACGTCTGCACCATCGGCTCGCTGGCCCGCGACGCCGAGGCGGCGCGCGATCTCTCCGAGCGCCACGACTTCCTCTACTGGACTGCGGGACTGCACCCGCACGACGCCAAGCTCTGGGAGCCCGACTCCGCGGCCCGTCTGGAGTCGCTCGCCCGCCACCCGCGCCTGCTCGCCATCGGCGAGATCGGCCTCGACTACCATTACGATCATTCCCCGCGCGACCGGCAGCGCGAGGTGTTCGCCGAGCAGATCCGCCTCGCGCGTCGCCTGCGCCTGCCGATCGTGATCCACACGCGCGAGGCACACGACGACACGCTGCGCATCCTTGACGTCGAAAAGGCGGAAGAAGTCGGAGGGGTCTTCCACTGTTTCTCAGGCAACGCCGAGATGGCCCGCTTCGCCGTCGATCACGGTTTCCGCATCTCGTTCTCCGGAAGCCTCACCTTCAAGAACGCCGAGGAGCTGCGCGAAGTCGCCCGCAGCGTCCCGCCCGAGCGGCTCCTCACCGAGACCGATGCACCCTTCCTCTCCCCCCACCCCCACCGCGGCAAGAGAAACGAGCCCGCCCGCGTCCTCGAAGTGGTGACGAAGCTCGCCGAGCTCCACGCCATGAGCCCGCAAACGATGGGCGACCTCACCACCCGGAACTTCGAACAGGCCTTCCCGCGACTCCAAGCATCCTGAGCAAGGCTCTTCTCGGACTCCCAGGAGATTCCTCGGGGATGCATCGGCGTCCGGATGTAACGGGATTTCTGGGACGCGACACTACTAAGGGCAGGTGGCGGTGAGGGAGGACTTGGGGCGCTCCGTCGAGCCGCCGGCGGCGGTGCGGGCGAACCCGAGGCTCCCTTCGCCGACCGCATTACGTCCCGTGACGAGGTAGTAGAACCCCGAACCTAGGGCTGGAACGGCCGGATCCGCCGCCAGGGGCGCGGTCAGGCCGCAGGCGAGCGGTGAGCCGTAGCTGTCCGCCAGCCCGTCGAGGTTGGAATCGGTGAGGGGCAGACCGCCACGATACAGGTTGTAGGTGGAGGAGGCCGGATCGGCGGACCATATCAATTGGGGGCCGGCCCAAGCCAGCGACGAGCCGGGCGCTTGCTCGGGGGGCGCCGCCGTGGGGACGATGACGAAGGCCCCGCTGAGCGCGGCCTTCCGGGTGGAGGTCTGGATGAAGATGCTCCGGGGGCCGGGCGCCGCCGACGCGTTGATCGCGGTGGACATGGCGAAGAGATCGATCCCGTCCACGGTCGTCGCGAAATCGGAGCCGGGGGAATTCACGAGCGTCACGCCCGCGCCCGACACGTTCATCGAAAGCGTCGGATCGTTCGGAATGCCGGGCCCTCCCACGAGGAGATCGAAAGTGGTGCCCTGAGTGAAGAACTTCGGAAAGATGTCGGCCGTCCAGAGGGGATCGTCGAAGCCCTGCCCGAGGGCGGCTGTGCCGCTGTAGATCGCGTTCATCGAATCGGTGCCGATGTGCAGGTCGTAGAAAGCGCTGGCGCCGGCTCCCGAGGCTGCCGAGACTCTAAGATAAAAGGTCGCCGGAAGCGGCCCCACTGCCATGCCGGCGAAGGTGAAATCGATCAGGCTGTCAAGATTGGTCGGAGAGCCGCCGATGTCGGTGTTCACCGCCAGCTGCACGCCGTCGGAGCGGAACAGGGTCAGCGTCGGGTTCAAGGTCGATCCGGCGCGGTTGGCCGAGACCTCCGCGATGATCCGATCCCCGAAGCCGGCGCTGAAGCTATAAAAATCGACGTCCCCCGAGGTGATGATGATGCCGCCCCGATGCTGGCCGATCGCGGCCGCATCGGCCGCGGCGATGCTGTTGTTGTCGTTGGTGCCGACGATGTCGACCTCCGGGATCGCCTTGTTGACGTGCAGGGTGTAGAAGAAGCCGGGACCGCCGATCGGCGGGTCCCCACCTGCGAGATTGCTGAAATCCTCGACCCGGACGAAGAAAGTGCCGGTCGCCGCCAGGCGCCGGACGATGCGCGAATCGGGCTGTTTCCCGAGGAAGTCGTCGTTCTGCACGATGGTCGTCGTCCCGTCGGTGGAAATCAGCGTGATGACCGGATCGAGCGGGAAGCCGTCGCCACTGCCGTCGCAGTCGATGCTGATGATGTCGCCCGTCACGCCCGGGAAGCTGAAGAAGTCGAGATCGCCCGCCGGATTGCTGATCCCCGAGGTGAGCGCCTCCAGGGCCACCGGGTTCGCCGCGCCCGAAGTGTTGTTCGCCTCGGTCTCGGCCCCGTAGAGATTCCCCAAGTTGACGTCGTTGCCCGGCGAGTTCGCTCCCGCCACTACGGGAATGAGTGACGGCGACGCATTGCCGCCGACGAACGTCGTCACGAACGCCGTGAAGGCGTTCATCGAGTCGCTCTGGCTCAGGTCCTGCTCGACCGTAACGCCGTCCAGGGGCTCGGCATAGACGTTGTAGCTTCCCGGCGCCAGGACGGGAAGCGTGTAGGAGCCGTCCAGCCCGGAGACGTCGCTGACGACGGCGGCGCCGGTCGGATCGAGGGCCACCACGTGCGCGCCGGGCACGGCGAGGCCCCCGGAAGTCCGGACCGCCCCGGTGATGCTTCCGGTGACCAGGCTCAGATCTCCGTCTCCCGCCTGCAGTCCGGCGATTCCCGCTCCGGCGGCCGTCTCCGGATAGACGAACGAATCGCCCAGCCGATCGTCCGGCGCGAGACTGCGCTGGAACTGCTCGCCGTCGGCGCCGACGGGGAACATGACCGCCGAGACGATCCCGGCATGATCCAAGCCGGTGACGTGCCCCAGCTCATGGGTCGCGATCCCCTGGATGTCGAAGGATCCCGCGGGAGTCGGGGTGGCGGTGGAGAACGGCAAGGTGCCATTGAAGATCAGATCGGCGTCGCTGATGATCCCCGTCGGACCGTCGATGTTCAGGAACGTGGCGGCGATGGCAGAGCTTCCCGCCCCGAAGACGGCCCCCGTCTCGTCGAAAAAGATCGAATTCTTGCCGTCGCTCTGGTTGAAGGCGGTTCCCGTGCCAATCGTCGGGGTGGCGAAGACGAAGTAGTCGGTGCTGATCTGATTCCAGGCCTTTTGCCCGGCGATGATGGCGTCGTTGTCGCTGGTGTTGGGATTGGGGACGTTGTCCGAGCCGGCGGAGCTGATGAGCATCGGCAGCGGCAGGGAGCCCACGGGCCAATGCGCGGGGGGAGCGACCAGATTCAGAACGCGGATTAGAGTGAATCCCCGTCCGAGCGTGGCGGTGGCGAGAACCAGAGCGGCGCCGAAGAAGATTATCCGTGCGGGGCGCCGGCGCCCCACCGCGGCTCCGGACGGTCTCATCGAGGCGCCCCGTGACCCTGCTGCTGCTCGACGAGACTCCGGACCCTCTCCATGAAATCGGTGAACGATCCCCCCAGCGCGGGCCCGGCCCGGCCGGCGGCTCCCGGCTTGTCGGGAACGAGAGAGCCCGCGGTCGCCGGGCTGAGGCCTTCCACGCGCCGGATCCCCCCCGGCCCGAGGGTCGGGCGGAAGGCTCCCTGGAAGATGCCCATCACTTGCGGGTAGCCGCCCGAGTCCTCCCCGGTCAGGAAGACCAGGATCTCCTGCTTGGCGGAGAATCGCGGAGTGCCCGGAACGTAGATGACTTGATCGCCGTCACGCCCGCCAAGCTGCCGGAAGGTGATGGCGCCGCCGGTCGCCGCGCGGCCCTTTAGGACCTCCCGCGGCATCACCGTGACGTAAGTGTAAAGCCGCGCTCGGCCGCCCTCCCAGGCGACGTGGGTCTCCTGGACGGTTCCATGGACGATGGTGGTGGATCGCTGGACGAGCTCGGGAAGGGTCTGGGCCTGGACGGTCGTGGCCTGCACGGCAGGACTCGAACCGACGAGGAGCAGGAGCGGCACGATCCAAAGCACGGTGCGGTACGGACTTCTCAAGACCCCCTCCCGATCGTCCCGGTTCACGTCCTCAATTGTCTCGGATCCCTGTAAATTTACTGGAGAGGGGGGGGACTTTCAAGGGGAATCGCCCGGGAACGCAGGTTGACCCTCCCCGGGGCGCCGCCTATACTGCCCAACAAGTTCCGGCGCTCTCCGGAGATGCATCGCATGGATTTCGTCGTCGTCAAGACGGCCGATGGAAAGACCTTCCGCCGTGAGCTGAACCTTCCCAAGATCGTGATCGGGCGGTCATCCCGGAGCGATCTGGTCGTCCCCGACCTGTCCCTGTCGCGGGTCCACGCCGAGCTGTACCGTGACGGCGAGAACTACCTGATCAAGGACGCCGGCAGCAAGAACGGCACGTTCCTCAACGACCGGCCCGTCATCTCCCCGACGCTGCTCCGGAAGGGGGACAAGATCGGCCTCGGGACCGCGGCGGTCTGGTTCAACTCGGAGCCCCAGAGCCGGGTGGAGATCACCGACAATCCGACTCCGGTCGCGGGGACCACCGTCGTCCCCGTCGAGCAGCTCCTCTCCGATCCCTCCACGCTCGGAAGCACGACCTCACCGGGCGATCGCTCGGCGTCCCGGCCCCTCGAGATCCTCCAGAAGGCGGGCGACCAGCTGATTGCGCTGGCGCCGCTCGACGAGCTTCTGGGGTCGATCATGGATCTGATGTTCGAAGCGGTCCGACCGGAGCGCGGCTTCCTGATGCTGCTGAATCCCACTACCGGGGCCCTGGAGCCGAAGGTGATCCGGGACGAGAAGCGCAGCGCCGGCGGCGAAATCGCCCTGAGCCGCCACATCGCCGACATGGTGGTGCACGGGAAACAGTCGGTCCTGACCTCGGACGCCATGCACGATCCGCGCTTCGAGCAGGGCGAGAGCATCATGGCGCAGGGGATCCGCTCCGCGATGTGCGTGCCGCTCTGGAACAGCCGGGAAGTGATGGGCCTCGTCTATGTCGACAGCCGGATCCGCAGCAACTCCTTCACGGCGGCCGACCTGCGCATCTTGTCGAACCTCGCCAACGTGGCGGCTGTGAAGATCGAGAACAACCGGCTCTTCGAGAGGACCTTGCAGGTCCGGGCGCTGGAGCGCGACCTGGAGCTGGCCGCGGCGATCCAGCGCAACCTGATGCCGCGCGCCTGCCCGCCCGTGAAGGGGTTCGATATCGCGGGGACCAACCTCCCCTGCCGCACGGTGGGGGGCGACACTTTCGACTTCCTGCCGCGCGCCGGCAGCCTGCTGTGGGTGGCGATCGGCGACGTGGCCGGGAAGGGCCTTCCCGCGGCGATGATCATGTCCCACTTCCAGGCGATGCTGCGCGGGCTCGCCGAGGCGGATCGCCCGCTGTCCCAGCTGGTGGGCCGCCTCAACGACAATCTCTCACGGACGCTCTCGGTCAACCAGTTCATCTCCTTCTGCGTCGTCGAGCTCGAGCCGGAGGAGGGGATCCTGAGGTACGTGAACGCGGGGCACAACCCTCCCTTCATGGTGCGGGCCTCAGGGGAGGTGGATCGCTTTCACGGCAGCGGCCCCGTCCTGGGCGTCGTGCCCGGAGTCCCCTACCCGGCCCACGAGACGCGGATGGACGTGGGGGACACCTTGCTTCTCTACAGCGATGGAGCCACCGAGAGCCAGAATCCCGCCGAGGAGGAATTCGGCGAGGACCGGCTCATCTCCTGCCTGAAACAGGTGACTCTCACCGGCAGCGAGGCCGGGTTGGCGAAGCTCGAGGGAAGCATCCTGGGATTCTGCGGATTGGCCCCGCGTTACGACGACATCACGCTCCTGTTGATGCGCCGGATCGGGCCATGAGCGCCGCCGCGCCGGCCAAGGTCTCGTTTCGGCTCATCTCGTCCTCCACGCTTCTCGGCGGCATGCTTTCGCTGGCGCTCCTGGTCGGCCTGCTTCTCGCGGAGGGTCTCTCCCCGGCGGGCGCCGCAGCCCATTGGGGCCGGCTGGCCGGGCTGCTTCCGCTGGCGCTCCTCGCGACGCTCGTGGCCCTCGACGGGATCCAGCTGGTCGAGATCGGCGCGGAGGGGATCGGCGCAAACTCCCTCGCCGCGCTTCTCCTCGGGAAGTTCTTCCGATCGCGCGCCCTCCGGGCCGGGCGAACTTTCCGCCTTACCTGGTCCTCGGTCGACGCGGTGGAGCTGAGGATCTGCCGGTTCCAGTCCCCCTTCCGCCGCTCGGTCCCACGCGGCTGGCTCATCGCCGGTTCTCCCGGGAGAGTGGTCCGGATCCCCTTCGGGCACCCCTCCCTCGCGCCGGTCCTCACCATCCTGAGGCGTTGCGTCCATCCCTATTTCATCCATCTTCCGTCCCGCGACTGGGAAGGGCGGATCCCTCCCCGGCAGGCACTGGGACGGATGCTCCGGACCGTTGTCTTCGATCCGTCGTGTCCCTCTGAATTCATCGCCGAAACGGCCCGCACCTGCCTGCTGTGGGGCAACTTCTCCCGGGCGGAACGCCTGATGGATCTGGCGCTGGCGAAGCAGGAGGAGGACCTCCAGGTCCTCGATCAGTATTTCGTCATCATGAAGCGCCTGGGGAACCTCGAGAAGGCGAAACCGGCGTTGGAGCGTCTCCTGAAGAGCCGGCAGGCTCCCCTCGACCTCGTCGAGATGGCGGAAGTGCACCACGCGGAAGGAGAGGAGAAGAAGGCGGCGGAGAGGCTGTTGCAGGCCGCGGAGCAGGATCAGACCTCCGGGCTCGCTCACTTCCTGCTGGGCTGTCTCTACGTGCAGCGCGAAGGACTCGAGATGACGGCGCTCGATCAGTGGCGCAAGGGCCTCGATCGCGCCCGCCACCCCCATCTTCTCGGCAAGCTGGGCGAGACCTATCGATACCACCGCGAGCTTCTGATGACTCCCGGCTTCCTGGAAGGGGAGCACCGCCGCCACATGCGGCGCGTCTGGTCCCAGCGTCTCGGCAGCATCGGGATCGTGACGGTCCTGATGGGAACCGGCCTATGGTTCCTCCGCCCCGCGAACGCCGCCGCCTCCCCGGAGATCAGCAGCGCGCTCCTGATCGTGGGCGGAGGCTTCCTGCTCGCCGCGATGCTCCTCCGCCGCCGCCGCAAGCCCTGAGCGAGCCCCCCCCCTCGAGACGCCCCGAGGTCGAACGAACATGCAGGGGGGAGGACTCCGGGGGATCCATCGCTGTCCTCCTGGGTCCTACTCCTCCAAGACTCGGGCGACCTTGTGAGCTTGCCAGTCTTCGGACGAGCCCGACAGGAGAAGCAGACGCTGCCAGGGCTGCGCTCCGAAGATTCTCGCCATCTCTTCCTCGCGGCCCGTCAAGTAGGCTGCGAGGAACAGCTCGAGAGCCTCTTCGCGATTCCGAAAAGTTCACTCCATGATTCTTTCGATTACGAACTCCACGGCTTTTCTCTCGGTCGGATAGGCCTTCGACCGGCCGACCGCGCTGCTCGTGAGGAGATCGTACTTCCGAACCAGATACCGGGCAGCGGTTTCGGTGATCCCTTCCGCCATCGCGTGCCCGAAGGAATCGGCCGCGTTGAAGTGGAGACTTTCATGCACCAGGAGCAGCTCCATCGGGATCGGCCAATCGATCGTGGCGAAGAAGGCGTCCGGGTAGTAGGGAATGAACATGCCGTACGTGATCATCTGACGGTTCCGCTCGTCGATGAACAATCGGGGCGGAAGGAACTCGACGCGCATGGGCCGGTACGACCAATGCTTTTCCTCGAAATAGCTCCTGAGGGTGGCATCAACCTTTTCCGCGGTGAGCTTCGCGTTGTTCAGACGGCTTTCGGGGATGGGGACGCCCGAGCTTCTGGCGTATTGAATCCACTCATCGGTCCATCGCTTCACGTCCTGACTAATCCTCGTGTAGAGCTCAGGATTGGCTCGTTCGATCTGCCGAAAGCTCCGGGTTTGATAGAGCCTCAAGTCGTCGCCCTGGAGAATCTTCTTGAACGTGTGATCGAATGAATAAACCAACTCGTAAATGTTCCGTGGCTGCCGAACCTCTCCACTTTCGGTGATCGGGCTTCCCGACGAGACTCGGGAAAGGGAGAGGGCACCGGCAACGAGGAGCAAGGATGCGACGATCTTCCCCTGTTCCATGTCTTATCCCTTGAAATGCCTAAGAAGCGGAGGTCATTGCCCCGCCGATTTCATCCACGCTTCGATCTCGGCTTTGTGGGATCCGTCGTGCTGGGACATGAACCCGGGGATGTCGCAGAGCGACACCTTCCCGACACCATCCTGCGTGCCGCTCAGGAACCAGGCCTGCCCGTCGATCGACCGCAGCGCCGCGAGGTTTCGCCGGCGCGCCTCCGCGAAAGCCGCCAGGCCGTCCTCGAGCGTCAACCGGCGGTAGTCGCGCTCGGCCGCCAGCTTGGCGCCGTCGAAATCAGGCAGGTAGGGCTCCTTTTCGGTCAACAGGCGCCGAATCCGCTCTCCGAATCCTTCGCGCTCGAGGTCCGCAAGATGCCAGACCTGCTCGACGGGCGACAGAGTGCCGTCGGCGGCGACGGTCCGCGTCTGCTCCGGGCTCAGACGCGAGAAGACCTCGTCGAGATAGGCCGGCATGCTCGCCAGTGAGATCAGGAACTCCTCGCGTTGATCCGGATCGAGTTTCATGTACTGCATGGTCCCTCCAATAGAAAGAGTCCACCTCGCTACGCGGCGTTGTAGGTGGGGCGGCCCTGGTTTTCGCCTCCTCCGGCGTCATCGTCCCTCCCCTTCCTCCTGATAGCGCTCCGGCGCGTACCGGCGGGCCAGCAGGCCGGTCGCTTCCTCGGGCTTGATGGCCTGAACGAGGACCCCCTCCTGCCCGTAAGGCAGGTAAGCCTGGCACCGGCCCGACGGGGCGATGAGACTCGTGGCCGATTCCGGGAAGCGCAGCGCGTAGTTGACGCTGGCGAAATAGACGGTGTTCTCAAGGCTGCGCAGGCTCATCGCCTTCTCGTAATAGGGGGCCTGGGCCGAGCCCCACTCGGTGAGGCGGATGCCGGCGCGCTCGCTCCCGGTGTGCTGAGGATGAAAGACGATCGCGGCGCCGCGGACGGCGGCCCATCGCACCGTCTCGGGGTAGCGCCAGCCTTCATGGCAGATGGCCACGCCGAGCTTGACGCCGTTGACCTCGAAGAGGCGGCGCGTACGGCCGGGGACGTAGAACGCCTCTTCGGAAGGGTCGAGCTGGTTCTTCGTCTGGAATCCCTGAACCTCCCCGCGGGCGTCGATGACGAAGGCGGCGATCTGCCGTCCCCCGTCCGTGAGCCTCTCCATCCCGAGGATGGCGGCCACCGAAAACTCTCGCGCCCACTGCGCCACGCTCCGGAGAGCCCGCTCCTGCTGCGCCCGATCGAAGGGGAACACTTCGAAGTCCTGCCCGCGCAAGCCGGGAAGATAGGCTTCGGGAAAACAGGCGATTTCCGCGCCTTGCACCGAGGCCTCCGACAAGAGGCGTTTGATCTTCTCGAGCCCCTCGTCGAGGCTCCGGGCGACGCGCGGCGAAGCCAGGGCGACGATCAAGACGCCCTCCCCGGATTGCTTCCCGCTCCCCGCAGACTTTGGAGGGCGCGAAGGGTCGCGTCGAGGAACGCCTTCCCGTAGGCCGGAGGCAACCACGGAGCGGTCGCGCCGGAGCGCCGGCCCCATGTGATGCTCCCCAGCTCGCCCACGGCGTCGAAGATCGGTCCGGGTCGCAGTGTCGTTTTCGCCACCTCGATCGGTCCCGGAAAACCGCTGAGGCTCGTCGAGTCATGCAGCAGCAGAAAGCCTCCGGGCTGGAGGTGCGGCAGCCAGGTCTTCACGTCGGCTTCCACGCTCTCCTTCCCATGGTTGCCATCGACGAACAGGAGCCGCACCGGCTCGCTCCACTGCCGGGCGACTTCGACGGAGGGCAGGACCACGGCATCCACGAAGGCCTCCAGGCCGAAGTGGCGGAGGTTCTCGCCCAGCTCCTGGGCCGTCTGGTAGACGTGCGGATCCACCGCGAACACGCGGGTCTTGCGGCCGGCGCTGGCGCCGGCCGCCATGCACAAGGTCGATCGTCCGCGGAAGGAGCCGATTTCGACGACACACCCCGAACCGGGTCCCGAGCGCGCCAGCCAGTAGAGGAAGACTCCCTCGTGAGGGAAGAGGTAGCCGTCCACCAGCGCCAGAATCGGGGCGATGGGTAGCCCTCCGGGCAGCAGGCAGGCGATGGCGGCATCGCGCCCGCGGCGAAGAGAATCCTTCCACGTGCCGATGCGGCGAACGCTCATGGCTCTCGCCTGCCGCCCAGAGTGCCGAGCTCAAGCCCCGGCGCCGAGATCCGCCGCCTCGGTCGCGACGCGGGCCCCCGCACGGACATGAAAACCTCACCAAGGCGATTGCTTTGCGAGTCTGGCGCGGCAGCCGGCCTGGGACGGGGCGGCACCGGCCGCGGACGCTCGGACGGGCCGACGACTTTGCCGGCCGCGATGCGGACGGTCGGCGGACGGCGGCTGCCTCTAAGGCAAGGATGCTTCGACGAACCGGCCCGGGAGGTTGACGTAGACGCTGACGGGGGCCTTGCCCATGACGGCGGGGGCGAAGACCATCCTCCGGGCCGCGTCCAGGGCCGCCTGGTCGGCGAGAGGACTTCCGGTCGAGACTTCGAGGCTCACGTCGGTCACCAGGCCGTTCTCGTCGATCGACAGGCGCAGGAGCGGCTCGATCTCGGGCGGCTTCGTGCCGGGCGGCAGCGGGATCGGGATGGCCGCCGCGGGAGGCGTGATCTCCTCGGTGATCTGCCTGGGCGTTCCCGGGGCCGAGGTGGGCTCCGGAGGTCCGCCGCGGCTGCCGATTGCGAAGCGCGCTTTGATGGCCTTGCCGTCGCGCTGGGCCGGGGTGAACCTCCACTTCTTCACGGCCGCGGCAATCTCTGGGGCGTGTTTCACTTGCAGGTCCGCGAACCGGACGTCCAGGACGGAGCCGTCCTCGCCTAACGAGATGTCAAGAGGAGTCCGGGGCCACGCTTCGGTGCCCAGCGGCTTTCTCGCGCCTCGGACGAGCGCCGGCGCCGTCCAGCGCGTGCTCCCCGGATCCCATGCCTTCGGCTTGTCCGGCCCGGAGAGGACTTCCCCGCTCGGCTCCTGCATGAACGCGTAGGAGTAGATCGGCTTCGTGATGCGCATCTGTTTCAGCAGGACGCGGATCGGGACCTTGTGGAGGGGGTTGTCCTTCAAGTCCCGCGGCAGGTCGGCGATTCTCCGGGCGACGTCGAGGCCTTCGGTGACCTCGCCGAAAATCGTGTACCTCCCGTCGAGGCGGGGCAGGTTCTCGATCGCGATGAAGAACTGGCACGACCCGGAATTTGGATCGTCGTCCCGGGCCATCCCGACCGTCCCGGGCTTGTAATGGAGGTGGGTGCTGAATTCCGCCTGGAGCCGGTGGTCGCCCTCGCCGTCCCCGTCGTTGCTCCGGTCCGCGTCCTTGGAGTTCGGATCCCCCCCCTGGATCACGAAGTGAGGAATCACCCGGTGGAACGTCGTCCCGTCGTAGAAGTGCTTTCGGATCAGCTCCTTGACGTAGGAGACGTGGGAGGGGGCCTCCTCGGGAAAGAAGCGGAGGGCGATCGTGCCCAGGGGGGTCGTGATCACCGCGATCTCCTCCCGCCCCCGCATGGGCTTGCGCGTCGCGGGAGCTGCGGAGACTGAAGCGAGAAGCAGGATTCCCGCAGCGAACAGGAGGCGTGCGAAAAATCGGGACATGATGTTGTAGCTCGCCTCAGCGGTTCCGTGAATGATGTCGAAGGCATTCTAGAAACCTGGTCGTTCCCTTGTCAAGAAACCTGCCCACCGCGATAATCGGGCGGCGTTCGGGATGACGATCCCCGGTGGAGGGCGTTGAAGGAGGAGCGATGAGCGAGCCGCTGATGCTGGTCCTCGGTTACACCGCGCAGGCGTTGTTCGGCGGGCGGTTCGCCCTGCAGTGGGTGGTGTCGGAGCGCTCGGGGCGAAGCGTCGTCCCGGCGGCTTTCTGGCTCTTCAGCGTCGCCGGCGGGATCCTGATGCTCCTCTATGCCGTGCTGCGGAAGGATCAGGTCTTCATCCTCGGCCAGGCCCTGGGACTGGCGATCTACGTGCGCAATCTCACCCTCCTGCGCCGGGAGAAGACGCTCCGGGATCCCGGCCGGCTCGGCCCCTGAGCCGGCGTTTGACAGACTTCCCGCCGCCCGCCCATAATTTGAGAATGATTCGCAATTCATAAGGAGGTCCTCATGGACGCCGCGGGCCGCTTCGCGCGCTACCTCGCCCTGCACGATCTGAAGATGACCCGCGCCCGCCGCGCGATCCTCGAGGAAGTCCTCTCCATGCCGGGCCACTTCACGGCCGACGACATGCTGGCGCATTTCCGGAGCAAGGGAAGGCTCGTCGCCCCGGCGACGCTCTACCGCACGCTGGCCCGCCTCGTCGAGGCGGGGCTCGTCCACCGGATCCCCATGAACCGCGGGCAGGCGCGGTACGAGCCGATGCTGGGCCGCTCGCATCACGACCACATGTTCTGTGTCGCCTGCGGCAAGATCATCGAGTTTCAGAGCCGCAAGATCGAGCGCATCCAGGACGAGGTCTGCCGGCGCAAGAAATTCAGGCTCCTGGAGCGCACGCACCAGCTCCGGGGCCATTGCCGCGATTGCGCGCGCGGCGACCGGTCGCGCCCGCCCGAGACGCAGGGCTGAGGCGGGAGCGCCATGTTCGAGTCGCTGGTCATCACGCTGCGCGAGGGGATCGAGGCCGCTCTGGTGGTGGGCATCATCCTCGGCTCCTTGCGCAAGTCGGGGCGGGAATCGCTCGGCCGATCGGTCTTTCTCGGCCTGACGACGGGGCTGATCGCGAGCGTCGTCTGCGCCGCCCTCTTTTCCGCCCTGAAAGTCTCCGAGGAGGCCTACGAAGGCTACCTGATGATCGCCGGATCGTTCTTCGTGATCACGATGGTCATCTGGATGTGGAAGACCGCCAAGGGGCTCAAGAAGGAGATCGAGACGAGGGTGGATAGGATCTCCCACCGCAGCGGCGGCGCGGTCGCCGCGGGGCTGTTCCTCCTCACGTTCCTGTTGGTCCTGAGGGAGGGAGTGGAGACGATCCTCTTTCTCGGAGCCGCCAATCTCACGAGCGACGCGCTGCTTTCCTTCTTCGGCGCCGCGGTCGGGCTCTCTCTGGCGACGCTCTTCGGAATCGCCTTCGTCCGGGGAACGGTGCGCGTCGATCTCGGGCGTTTCTTCAAGGTGACCGAGATCGTCCTGGCCCTCCTGGCCGCGCAGCTCCTCATCGGCGGCCTGCACGAGCTGGGGGAGAAGGGGACGATTCCGGTCGGCGAACGGGAGATGCGCCTGATCGGGCCGATCGTGAAGAACGAGGTCCTGGTCACGGTGTCCTTGCTGGCCCTTCCCTTGATCATTCTTCTGGTTCCGGGGCGCGGCGACCGGGCGCGGGCCCAGAGCGCCGGCTCCCTTGAGGGGCCCGAGCGCCGGCTCGCCCTGGCCCGGATCCGCCGGGAGACCCTCTGGCGGCGCCTGCTGGCGACCGCCGGGACGCTGGTGATCGCCTCGCTCGCCGTCTCGTACGCCTTCTCGCGGCTGCCGCGCGGCATCGATCCTCCGGCGCTGCTGACGGCCGGCTCGGGCGGCGAAGTGCGCGTGCCGAAGGCGGGGCTCGACGACGGCCATCTCCACCGCTTCGGCGTCCGCCTCGAGGGGACGGTCGTCCGGTTCTTCGTGATGAAGTCGGGAGCCAAGCTGGTGGCCTCGTTCGACGCCTGCGAGGTCTGCGGGGCGTACGGCTACGTGGAGATCCGCGGACGGCTCGTCTGCCTGGCGTGTGCCGCCGACATCAACGTGGGCACCCTCGGCGCGGGCGGAGGGTGCAACCCGCTGCCGCTCGCGTACCGCGAGGAAGACGACGCGATCGTGATCCCGATCGACGCGCTGGCCAAAGAAATCCCATCGTTCCGGGCGGCGGAGAAAACCGAGGCCGCCCCCCCCACCTACTGAAGGCGGACATCTCCTTGTTCCTTCAGATCCTTCGCGATTCCCTCTTCCGGCAGAAGCGCCGCAAGGCCGTGATCCTCTTCTCGGTGGCCCTCGGCACCGCGGCCGCCGCGGCGCTGGGGAACATGGCGCTGGACGTGGGAGACAAGATGAGCCGGGAGCTGAAAGCGTTCGGGGCCAATCTCTCCGTGGTGCCGAAAGAAACGGTCCGCCCGGTCCGCATCGGCGGCGAGGACGTCTCCGCGCTGCGCGTCCCGTCCTATTTCGCGGCGGATCAGGTGCTCAAGGCGAAGGACAATTTCTGGAAGAACAACATCCTGGCCATCACCCCGGTTCTCGACGTCCGCGCCCGGGCGGCGGGCAGAGCGATCACCATCCGGGGAACCTGGTTCGAGAGGCGGATCGCGCTGGACCGGAAGGGCAGCGGGGAGTTCCTCACCGGGATCCGGACCCTGAATCCCTACTGGAGAGTGCAGGGGGATTGGCCGGACGACGGGACGGACGAGGGCCGGAATGCCGCGCCTGCCCAGGCTCTGGCCGGATCGCGGCTCGCCGAGACGCTCTCGCTGCGGCCGGGGGATCGGCTGGACGTGGAGACGGAAAGCGGCCGGACGACATTCCGCATCGCAGGAATCCTCACCGGCAGCGACCAGGAGGACGAAGCCCTGCTCGCCCCCCTGGAAGCAGTGTGGCGCATGACGGGGGACGCCGGCCGCGTCTCCCGCATCCTGGTCAGCGCCCTGACCACCCCCGAGAACGCCGTTTACGAGAGAATGGGGAAGAACCCGAAAGACCTGCCTCCCGCCGAGTTCGAGAAGTGGTCCTGCACCCCGTTCGTGTCGTCGATCGCCTATGAGATCGAGCGCGCGCTTCCAGGCTCCGACGCGCGGGTGATTCGCCGGGTGGCCGAGTCGGAAGGGAGGATCCTGGAGCGGATCTCGGGGCTGATGATCCTGGTCACGCTGCTCGCGGCGCTGGGGGCCGCGCTCACGGTCACGAGCGCGCTGACGACGAGCGTGTTGGAGCGGCGATCGGAGCTCGGGCTCCTGAAGGCGATGGGCGCCGGGAACGCCAGGGTGGTCGGCCTTCTCCTGGCGGAAGCGGGCCTACTGGGATTGGTCGGCGGGTTGATCGGCGCGGGCGGCGGGGCGCTCCTGGCGCGTTGGCTGTCGCTTTCGGTCTTCGGGATTCCGGTCGGCATCCGGCCCCTTTCCATCCCGCTCGCCATCGCGGCCGCCCTGGTCATCACCTTCTCCGGCTGCGTCCTGCCGGCCCGCCGGATCATGCGACTTCGCCCCTTCGAGCTGCTCCGTGGCCTTTAACACCTGTTGCGTCCTTGAAGTGACGTCGACGTCGAGGCCTTCGAGGCGCCCGGATCGCAAGGCGCGACGAGGGGCCGCCCAGCCGTGGCGGTACGCAAGCGGGGCGCGACACAGCGAGGCGGGATGGATCGAGGGGCGCAGGTGACGGGATTCCCGAGACGCGGCACTCGCCGGTGGCGCTTCGGAAGGCCCGGCCACGTGGCGATGTCGTCGCGGCTGCTCCTGCGCTCGCTGCGTCTGAGAAGCTCCTCGTTCCTCCTGGCGCTGCTCGCCGTGACCGTGGGGGCGACGGTGAGCGCCACGATGCTCGACCTCAAGGCCGATCTCCGTGAGAAGATGTCGCGCGAGCTGCGGCGCTACGGCCCGAATCTCCTGGTGACGGCTTCGCCCGGCTCCGACTCCCGCACTCTGGACGAGGGGAAGGCCCGGCGCATACCGGCCCTTCTTGCCTCGCAAGTGCCGGACGTGATCGTCTCCCCTATCCTGCTCTCGGGCGGCATGGCAGCCGGATCGGCGCGGGCTGCCGCGGCCGAGACGGGGGTGGCGGGCGTCGACTTCGAGACCCTCGCCCGCTTGAATCCGTCGTGGCGGCTCGAGGGATCCTGGCCTCGATCCTCCGAGGACGCCTGCCTGGTCGGCTCGTCGCTCGCGCAGGTCCTCGCGCTCCACGCGGGCGACGACGCGATCGTCACGATCGGCGCGGCGCGTGAGCACCTGCGGGTCGCGGGAATCCTCTCCACGGGCGAATCGGAAGACGACGAGATCCTCGTCCCCCTGCCGCTGCTCCAGGAGCGGCTCGGGCTCCCGGGACGCGTCTCGGTCGCGGTCCTTTCGGTGGATGGCGGGGCGGCTTCGGTCGCCCGCGCGGCGACCCGGATCCAGGACGCGATTCCCGGCGTCTCCGCCCGGCCGCTCTGGCAGGTCGCCGCGCCGCAGGGGGCCTTGCTCGGGACGCTCGACACGCTGATGCTCTTCCTCACCGTCGTCGTCCTGGTTCTTTGCGGCCTGTCGGTGATGACGACGCTCCTGTCCATCGTCCTGGAGCGCCAGGAGGAAATCGGGCTGATGCGCTCGCTCGGCGCGGGAGATGGAGAGATCCTGACGATGTTCCTGGCGGAGGTCAGCCTTCTGGCGATTCTCGGGTCCGCCGCGGGCCTGGCGCTCGGAGCGGGCGCCGCCCGGCTGGTGGGATACCGTCTCTTCGGGGCGGCCATCGAGCCGCGGGCCGTCGTCATCCCCCTCGTCCTGGCCGTCTCTCTGCTCCTGTGCTGGAGCGCGGTCATCGTGCCGCTGCGCCGCGCCCTCGCCATCCAGCCGGCCGCGGCGTTGCGGGGGGAGTGAGATGTCCTTCGTCCGGATCGAAGACGTCACCCGCCACTACAACCACGAGGTCATCGCCCTGGATCGGGTGAGTCTGGAGATCCGCGCCGGGGAATGGATCGCCGTGATGGGACCGTCGGGATCCGGCAAGACCACCTTGCTCAACATGCTCGGCGGCCTGGACGTGCCGAATGAGGGCCGGGTGATCGTCGACGGGCTGGATCTCACCCGGCTCACGGGTCCCGAGCTGATCCGCTACCGGAGGGAATGCGTCGGCCTGATCTTCCAGCAGTACCACCTCATTCCCTACCTCACCGCGGTGGAGAACGTGATGCTCGCCCAATACCTGCACAGCCTGGCGGACGAGAGCGAGGCGGCCAAGGCGCTGGAGGCGGTCGGCCTGGGCGGCCGGCTGCACCACCTCCCCTCGGCGCTCTCGGGAGGCGAGAAGCAGCGGGTGTGCATCGCGCGCGCCCTGACGAACCGCCCGAAGCTCGTCCTGGCCGACGAGCCGACCGGGTCGCTGGACGAAGAGAACCAGCGGGGCGTGATGGATCTCTTCCGGAAGATGCACGGCGACGGGCAGACGATCGTGATGGTGACCCACGACATCCTCGTCGGACAGCTCGCGGACCGGCAGATCCAGCTGGCGCACGGCCGCCTGGCGGGAGAGTCGCTGACCCACCATCCGGGTGAGGAGACGATCGAGCACGTCCTGGAATACCTGTGGATGAAACACGAGGGGCACGAGTCGGCGCACGTGGTGTGCGGAAAGGGATTCCACCTCGCCCAGCCGGAGCTGCTCGACCGGATGCGCGCCATGGGGATCCTGGAGCCGGGACCGGGAGACGTCTTCTCCCCGGCCGGCTATCGCCGCGCCGAGAACCTCATCCGGCGGCAGCGCCTGGCCGAGATCCTGTTCTCCCAGACGTTCCAGATGCGCGAGGAGGTGGTCGAGAAGGAGGCCTGCTACTTCGAGCACGTCCTGTCGCCCGTGATGACCGATTCGATCTGCTCCTTCCTCGGTCATCCCGCAACCTGCCCGCACGGCAGGCCGATTCCCCGGGGGGCCTGCTGCGCCGCCGCCCGGCGCGAGCAGGCCGCCCGCCATCCCGCCTCGGAGTAGGAAGCGCGGCGGCTCGCGGAGCCGCCTTCGAGAGGTTCGGCTCACGGAATTGCGACAAATCGTCCTGGGATTGACCAGAGGGCGTCCTCCGCCTAATATTGCTGTCTGGAGACTTCGATGCGTTCAGCCTCTCGCACGCTGCCAAGCGACATCTGGCGAATGCTCATCAAGAGCGCCGCAACCCTATTGCTGGTCATGATCGTCGCGGACCTGGCGCATGCCTCGTGCGACCCCTCCGAATTCTCGACTGGGAGCCTCATTACCTCCTCGTCACAGGCCGGCGCAGCGGATCCCTGTGGAACCGTCTGTGTTCCTGACTGCTTCTGCTGTTCTACCCTCGGACCAGCCCTTCTGGTTTTCTCCTTTGTGACGACCGAGAGCATCGCCGAGGCACCTGTTCCTCCCGTGTATTACCTAGCGACCGGCATCTCCCCCACCCTCGATCACATACCGATCGCCGCGCTCTAGCGATTCTCTTCCTTACCTAGCGACTGCCGCTCCCGAATGGAATGGAGTCCGATTCGATTCACACTCCATCCCCGGTGTGGTCAATGCCTAGAGTGCAATTCGCCCAGCCGCATTTTTGCCGGGCAACTCCGACAACCAGAGGACGATCTTGAAGAAAACAACACTGATGGTCCTGTTGCTTGGTTTCCCAGCTACCTTTCATGCATCGGAGCCTCGGCCGATCACGTTGGAAGAGGCGCTTCGGCTCTCGGACAAGTCCCCCGTGGCGGCCTCGCTCGGTCTGGAGGTCGACCGTGCCCAGGCCGAGGTTCGCGCCAGCGGGTTATGGCCGAACCCCGAGGTTTTCGTTTCGCGCGAGGAAGCTCTTGGGACCGTAGATCGATTTGCAACACTGGCGCTGCCGCTCCCGTTGACTGGAAGACTCTCCCTGGAAAGGTCCGCGGCCAGAAGCGCCCTCAAGGCGACGGAGGCTCGAACTCGGCTGGCCCGGGTGAGGCTGGTCCGGGCCCGTGTGCGGGAAGCGTTCCTGGAGCTTCTCGTATCGCAGGCGCGGAGTTCCAGTCTCGCAACCGGATTCTCCCGGTTGAGCGAGCTGGTCGAGGTACTGAGAGCTCGCGAGAAGGAGGGGGAAGCCTCCGGCTTCGACCGGATGCGCGCCGAGAGAGAACGAGCCGAGTTTCAGGCTGACCTTCTGGAATCCCAAGGGCAAGTAGTCCGGCCGAGAGCTGAGCTTGCCGCTCTGGTGGGCCTCCCTTCGGAGAGCCTGGTGGCCGAAGGGAACGTCGAGACGGCCCCATCCCTTCCCAGCCTGGAGGAAGCCCGAGTCGCGGTCGCAACTCGCGGAGACCTGCTCGCACTCGACGCGGAAACGGAGCGGACGGATTACCTGGCCCGAGCCGCTCGCCGCCGCGCCATTCCGGAACCTTCTCTCACCCTGGGAGCCAAGACGACCGAAGTCGCGAACGAAGCGGACACCGGAAGTGTTGCGGCGATTTCGATTCCCATTCCACTCTTCGATCACGGCCAGGGGTCCCGCGCCATCGCCCGAGCCGAAGGAGCGCTGCTTCGCTCCCAGCGTGAAGCGCTGTCAAGGCAGGCGCTGGCTGAGGCCGAAGCGGCGCTTGCCCAGGCCGCCGCTCGTCGTGAGGCTGCAGAATCCTACGCGGCCGCCGACGCTGACGAGCTGATCCGAATCGCCAGAGCCGCATACGACGTGGGAGAAATGCGGATCCTGGAGCTGCTGGATGCCTACCGGACAGCCATCCATGTCAGCCTGAGGACCATCGACCTGTACGGAGAGGCCCGACGAGCAGAGATAGAGCTGGATCGGGCCTTGGGAGCGGAGGTGGTCCGATGACGCAAGAACCGATGATGAGTTGGGCTAGAGCCTCGACGTGGGCCCTGGTCTTGACGATTGCCTCCGCCACTGGCTGCCGACAGGCCTCGGAAGCTCCCCCGAACAGAGAACTCCCAAAAGCCGACTCGCGGATCGTGGTCTTGTCCGAGGAGGTGCTGAGGGCCGCCGGTGTCAAGGTCGTTCCAGTCTCCCGGGAAGCGTTCCATCCTCACGTGGTGGCCAGCGGTGTCATCAAGCCGGACGCCCAGAAGAGCGTAGCGATCAGGGCCCGAGTCGCCGGCCGCATTGTCCAGGTGCTCGCGGATGTCGGGCAGCGTGTCAAAGCTGGACAGTCCCTGGCTCTCATTGAGGGGCCAGAGGTCACTGCGGCCCTCTCCCGGCATCGGACTGCCGCGGCTCGGGCTGCGGCTTCCCGGAAGGCTTCCGAACGGGCGGAGAGACTTCTGGAATTGAAGGCGATGAGCCGAGCGGAGGTGGAGGCCCGGAAGGCCGAAGCCGAGGCGACGGAAGCGGAGGCCGGCGCGGCCAGGCAGGACTTGGCCCGCCTGGGCCTCAATCCTGACTCCGTAACCGATTCCGACTCGCCTTCCCAGTTTTCCGTGCCCTCGCCCCTCGCGGGGGTCGTTTTGGAAAGAGCCATTTCCCCCGGGCTCTTGGTGGAGAAGGACGCTGCGCTCTTCACGATCGCCGACCTTTCGCGGGTCTGGGCGGTGGCCGACGTCTACGAAAAGGACCTGGGCCAAATTCAAGAAGAAGGCGACGTCGAGGTGGCGACCGATGCGTATCCGGGCGAAGTGTTCACCGGGCGGATCGCTCTTATCGAACCTGCCTTGGATGAATCCAGCCGGACCGCCCATGTCCGGATCGTTCTGGACAACCGGAGCGGTAAGCTCCGCCCCGGCCTCTTCGTGACGGTGGCCGTTCCCCTTCGGGGCGCTTCGGAGATCGAAGCAACCGCCGTTCCCGCCGGAGCGGTCCAGAAAATCTCCAGCCTGCCGGTCGTCTTCGTCCAGGTACAGCCGGGCCGGTTCGAGCTGCGACCGGTCGAGACGGGTCGCGAGGCTCACGGCATGATCGAGATCCGGCACGGTCTTCATGAGGGGGAGCAGGTCGTCGCCGAAGGGGCTTTCGTCCTGAAATCGGAGCTCCTCAAGGGAACCATAGAAGGGGAAGACTGATGATCGAGCGCCTCATCGGCCTCTCCCTTCGGAACCGCCTCGGCGTGACGATGGCGGCGATCGTTCTCGTCGCCCTGGGCTGGGTAGCCCTCACTCAGCTCCCCATCGACGCGATGCCCGACGTGACGACCGTTCAAGTCCAGATCCTGACCAAAGCTCCCGCTCTAGGGCCCGTCGAGGTCGAGCAGTTCATCACCCGGCCCGTGGAGAACGCGATGAGCGGGCTTCCGAGCCTCGAGCAGATTCGATCCACGTCGCGCTACGGGCTCTCGGCCGTGACGGTCGTTTTCCGGGAGGGCACCGACATCTATTTCGCCCGGAATCTCGTCGAGCAGCGCTTGTCGGCGGCGCAGGAGGCTATTCCTCCAGGGATTGATCGCCCCGAGATGGGGCCGATCACGACGGGTCTCGGCGAGGTGTTCCATTTCGTTTTGGAGGGAGAGGGGTTCTCGGCCATGGAGCTCCGAACGATTCTGGACTGGGACATCGCGTACCGCCTGCGGAGCGTTCCGGGCGTCGTGGAGGTGAACACGTGGGGTGGACAGGCCAAACAGTACCAGGTCCTGGTCGACCCGACGCGGCTTCTCGCCTACCGGCTCACGCTGCCGCAGGTCTTTGAGGCGGTGGAGCGGAACAACCTGAATCGCGGCGGTGGAATCATCGAGAAGGGGGGCGAGGGGTACATCGTCCGGGGCGAGGGAATGGTCTCGGGGATCGAAGACTTGGAGAAGGTCGTCATCGGAGTCACCTCGGAAGGGACGCCCATTCTCGTGAAGCACGTCGGCGAAGTCCGGGAGGGCCCTATGCTTCGCATTGGCGGAGCCACTCGGGACGGAGCGGGCGAAACGGTGGTGGGGATGGTCTTGATGCTCGAGGGTGAGAATGCTCGGCTGGTGGTGGACCAGGTCAAGAAGGCCTTGACCGAGATTCAGCCCTCCCTTCCCAAGGGAGTCCGCATCGTTCCTTACTATGACCGGCAGAGCCTCGTCTCCCGTGTCATCGCCACCGTCTCGCGGAACCTGATCGAGGGCGGGCTCCTCGTCATTGCCGTCCTGCTCCTTCTCCTGGGCAACCTGCGCGGCGGGCTGATCGTGGCGTCGGCGATTCCCCTCTCGATGCTGGTGGCCTTCATCGGCATGGGGCGCGCGAGGATCTCCGGAAACCTGATGAGCCTGGGAGCCATCGATTTCGGTCTGATCGTGGATGGATCCGTCGTGATGGTCGAGAACATTCTCCGGGTACTGTCCGGTAAGAGGCTGACCGACGAAGAACGCGAGGAGACCATCGCCCATGCGGCCAAAGAAGTGGGACGCCCTATCGTCTTCGCGGTCGGCATCATCCTCATCGTGTACCTGCCGATCCTGACCTTGAGCGGGATCGAAGGGAAGATGTTCAGGCCGATGGCCTGGACCGTGGTCTTCGCCGTGGCGGGATCGCTGCTCCTCTCCCTGACGCTGGTCCCGGTCCTCTGCTCATTCCTTTTGCGCGGCAAGATCGAGGAAAAGGAGACGTGGCTCCTGGGTTTGGCGCACCGAGCCTACCGGCCCGTTCTGGACCAGGCGATGACTCACCCACTGCTCACGATGGCCTTTGCCGCCTCTCTCTTCGTCTTGTCGCTTGCCGCCGGGACATTCCTGGGGGCCGAGTTCGTCCCTCGGCTTGACGAAGGCGATATCGTCATCCAGGCCTCACGGCTTCCCAGTGTCTCGCTCAGCCAGTCCCTGGCCTCCACGACCGAGATTGAGAAGATCCTGCGGCCCTTCCCCGAGGTCCAGACGGTCGTTTCCCGGACCGGAAGTCCTGAAATCGCCACCGACGTGATGGGAATCGACCTTTCCGACGTATTCGTCATACTGAGGCCCCGGCGCGAGTGGCGGCCCGGAATGAACCGTGAACGCCTGATCGCCACGATGCACGATGCGCTCGAAAAGGGAGTGCCTGGGAACGTCTTCAGCTTCACGCAACCCATCGAGATGCGCTTCAACGAATTGATCGCCGGCACCAAGAGCGACCTGGCCGTGAAAGTCTTCGGCGATAACCTTGACGTCCTGGCGCTGAAGGGACGCGAGCTGGCTGCCATTCTGGCGAAGATTCCGGGGGCCGCCGACGTGAAGGTGGAGCAGACGGCGGGGCTTCCGATGGTGCGAGTCCGGGTCAACCGGGATCGGATCGCCCGTTTCGGCGTGAGGGTCGAGGACGTCCTTGCGGCCGTGGAAGCGGCCCGCAGCGGACGTGTTGTGGGGAGCGTCCTGGAGGGAAGGCGGCGGTTCGACATCGCGGTTCGCCTGGCCGAGGGGATCGCCGCCGACCCCCACGCGCTCGGAGGCGTTCCCGTCGGAGCTCCCGACGGACGACTCATCCCTCTGGCGCAGCTGGCCGACATCAGCATCGAGGAGGGTCCGGCCCAGATCAGCCGGGAGCAGATCGAGCGGCGCATCGTGGTGGAGGGTAACGTACGCGGCCGCGATATGGCCGGTTTCGTCGCCGAGGCTCGCGCCGCCGTGGCCGCGAAGCTCCATCTGCCGTCCGGCTACTACGCAACCTGGGGCGGACAGTTCGAACATTTTGAAGCGGCGACCCGGCGTCTGATGGTCGCCGTGCCGCTTGCTCTCTTCTTGATCTTTGCGCTCCTCTATGGAGCCTTCGGCTCGCACCGACCCGCGCTTCTCATCTTCCTGAACGTTCCTTTCGCGACCACAGGCGGGATCCTGGCCCTGCTCGTCCGGGGTATGCCTTTCAGCATCTCCGCCGGCGTCGGATTCATCGCCCTTTTTGGAGTGGCGGTCCTGAACGGCGTGGTCCTGGTCTCCTTCGCGCGCAAACTGCAAGAGGAGAGCGGTCTGGGGCCCGGCGATGCCGCGCGGGAGGCCGCCATGGTGCGTCTCCGCCCCGTGTTGACGACCGCTCTCGTTGCAAGCCTCGGTTTCGTGCCGATGGCCCTGGCGACCGGTTCCGGCGCGGAGGTCCAGCGGCCCCTGGCCACCGTGGTGATAGGAGGGCTGGTCAGCTCGACCCTTCTCACGCTTGTCGTGGTCCCGGCGCTCTACCGCTGGTTCGCGCCTCGAATGCCGGCCAGCGGAATCTGAAGGAGGAGTGACTCACGTGAAGGAGATCAAGGCCCTGATCCAACCGTCCAAGCTCTATGATGTCGTGATGGCACTTCACAGAATCCCGTCGATGCCTGGTTTCATCACCTCGGACATACGCGGATTCCCGCGTGGCCATGCAGATCCTGAATCCCAGAGCCACGGGATCGATGCGATCGACAGCTTCGAGATGATGAAGGTGGAGTGCGTCGTCCCCGATAGCCTTGCTCCACTTGTGGTGGAGACGATTGCCCGCGTAGCTCGTACGGGGTACTCTCGCGACGGGAGAATTATCATCAGTGCCGTCGAGGACGCCGTCAAAATCCGTACTGGCCAGCACGGCGAGGAGGCGGTCTGAAAGCCGAGTCCGGGATTCAGTTCAAGATTCACGGGATGGACTGCGCCGATGAAGTTGCGACCCTCAGGCGCGAAGTCGCGCCTCTCGTGGGCGGCGAGGAACGTCTTTCTTTTGACATTCTGAATGGAAAGATGACTATCGCCCCAGATACGGGAAACGTATCGTCCGACACCATTCTCCGGGCCGTGGCTCGTGCGGGAATGCGGGCAGAGGCCTGGCGGGACCAGCCCGAGTCCCCTCGCGGTGGGCGATTCTGGCGGCACCAGGGACGGACCGTACTGTCCGCGGTGAGCGGCATGTTCTCACTGGCAGGTTTCCTCTCGCATACATGGATCGCCGGGGGTCTCGCGGCGGCGCTGGGTTCCGAGGGAACCGGACTTTCCCATCACGTCCCTCTCGTGTCAAAGTTCCTCTATAGCATGGGGATTCTATCGGGCACCTGGTATGTCCTGCCGAAGGCATGGTCAGCCGCAAGACGCCTCCGCCCCGATATGAACTTTCTCATGACGGTTGCTGTTCTGGGGGCCCTGGCAATCGGGGAATGGTTCGAAGCGGCCACCGTCAGTTTCCTATTTGCCGCTTCACTGGCGCTGGAGTCATGGAGCGTCGGCCGCGCCCGCCGTGCGGTGTCCGCGCTTATGGAATTGGCGCCACCCGCCGTCCGGCTGAAACGCGATGATGGAAGTGAGGAGGAAGTGCTTCCGGACAGGGTCCCCGTCGGATCTCTCCTTATCGTGAAACCGGGGGAAAGAATCCCCCTGGATGGGCGGGTGGTTCACGGTGTCAGCGAAGCAAACCAAGCGCCCATCACGGGCGAGAGCATCCCTGTTGCTAAGAATCCCGGGGACCCTGTGTTCGCGGGCACCATCAATGGGGAGGGGGCCCTCGAAATCGAAAGTACCAAACCCGCCCAGGCGACAACTCTCGCGCACATCATTCGGATGGTGGGAGAAGCGCAGAGCAAGCGCGGCCCATCGGAGCAATGGGTCGAGAAATTTGCCCGGTTTTATACCCCTGCCGTCATGGGGCTCGCCGTTGCGACGCTCTTCCTCCCACCGCTGCTCTTGGGCGGGGTCATAGGGGACTGGTTCTACAGATCGCTCGTCCTGCTCGTCATCAGTTGTCCCTGTGCCCTGGTGATCTCTACTCCGGTAAGCATTGTGGCCGCGGTCGCGGCCTCTGCCCGCAACGGCGTGTTAGTGAAGGGTGGCAAGTATATGGAGGCGCCGGCGCACTTGAAAGCCATCGCATTCGACAAGACAGGAACAGTCACAGAAGGAAGGCCCGCTGTGGTGGAGGTCGCTCCCTTGAGGGATCACGACGTGGCGGGCCTTCTCGAGCGAGCGGCCGCCATGGAGGCGCGGAGCGAACACCCCATCGCTGCGGCCATACTGGCCTTCGCACGGGGTCGGGGTGTCACGTTTCTTCCTGCAGAAGACTTTCAGATCATCGGCGGCAAGGGTGCCACAGCCCGCTTCAAGGGAAAAATGTACTGGCTCGGCTCTCACCGCTACCTGGAGGAACGAGGGCAGGAGACGGAAGACGTTCATTCAAAACTAGAGCAAATGTCCAAGGCCGGCCGCACCGTCGTGGTCATCGGGAACGAGGCCCACGTATGCGGTTTGATTGCCCTCGCCGATGGCGTGCGGTCCGAGGCAAGGCTCGCGGTTGAGGCGCTGCGCAGGGAAGGTGTGGAGCATGTGGTGATGCTCACAGGAGACAACGACGGGACGGCTCGGACAATCGCGCGGGAGACGGGCATCGACGAGGTTTACGCCGACCTACTCCCCGCGGATAAGGTAGCGGCTGTGGAGTCCCTGGTCACCCGCTATCACGATGTGGCAATGGTAGGCGACGGAGTCAACGACGCCCCGGCGATGGCCCGCGCAACACTCGGCATCGCCATGGGCGCGGCCGGCAGCGATGCCGCGATCGAGACCGCTGACATCGCCCTCATGTCTGACGACCTCTCGAAATTGCCATGGCTGATACGACATTCCAAGCACACGCTCGCAATCATCCACCAGAACATCCTCTTCTCCCTCTTCGTCAAGGCGGTTTTCGTGGCTCTGACCTTCACGGGCTACGCATTCCTTTGGTCCGCCATCGCCGCCGATATGGGGGCTTCTCTCCTCGTGACCTTCAACGGGCTGAGACTACTCCGTTCGAGGGCTCCTTGAGGATTGGCAGCTGGAGAGAGATTTGGTATCTCATACTTTTCATCGTGCTCGAAAGGGCGAACGGCCCGACTCGGACCCTTGCGGCGAGCGCGACAAGGGCACCATCCCGCAGCACTCACCTCAAAGCCTGTCTTGTTTCAAGAGACGGTGCCAGTACTTGATCCATTGGACTTCCAGGACGATCAGCAGCACGAGGGCGACGGTGATGAGGACGCCGAACAAGACAAAGGCGCAAATCTTGTAGGCCCTCGACCTCATCTCCA